>DODG01000362.1 GCA_003509065.1 Acidobacteriota bacterium | reverse complement strand
TATCGCATTTTCGCGGCTTGCGAGATCATTTGATCCATTCCTACCCAGAGGAAGCTGGTGACAGTTTCGACGATTGGACGCATGCCGCACAATGACGCACCTAGTGCTGCACCGAAGAAGCCGTTTTCCGAAAGAGGCGTGTCGAGTACGCGATCTTCTCCGAAACGTTCTGCGAGCCCAGCAGTAGCACCGTAAACCGAATGGCGCAGATCCTCTCCCATGGTGAATACCGAAGAATCTCGTTCCATCTCTTCAACGGTAGCGTCGATAATTGATTGCATGTATGTCTGGATTGGCATGTATGTCTTCTCGATCGTTTTAGTTAGCGGATCGAATTGGAATAAAGTTATATATCGAGATCGGTGAGACGCGAAGTTCGAGTTATGTTGGTGATCAAGCTCATATGGGACACAGGTTACTTGTTATATTGCCGGTATGGGTAATCTTTTAAAAATTAACAATTTATTTCTTTACTGATGAGGTACTCCATCCCGGTATGTCTACGTTTTCATTCGAGCAGCTGAAAACTACTTCAGACCTGCGATCTAAGATTGTGGTCGTAGGGCAAGGTGGTAAATCCACACTCTCTCGTGCGTTGTCGAAAAAGTTAAATCTCCCTTACATCGAGCTAGATGCAATTCATCATTTGCCAAATTGGCGAGAGCGTTCCGCTGAAGATTTCAAAAATCAGATTGCAATAATGCTGGCGAAAAATCCTGATGGATGGATTATGGATGGCAACTACTTTGATGTCATTGCAGAAGTGGTTGCAACTCAAGCAGAGACGGTGATCTACGTAAACATGTCATGGAGGGTCATGATGTGGCGTATTTTTTGGAGATCACTCGACAGAATTATTCATAGAAAACCTGTATGCGGTGGCAACTATGAAACTTGGAGAAAATCTTTTTTTTCTCCGCAGTCCTTATTGTGGTACTTGATCAAAAACCGAAACAGTGTGATCAACGATCGGCCCGGTCACATAACCAAATTGGCCAAAGATCTGCAATTGATAAAAATAAATGGTCGTAATGCATTGGATCGCTTTTACACGCAGAACAATTTATGGCGAGGTTAGTGCAGGGCGGTGCGCAATTCAGGAAAAATACGTGGCACATTTACATCTACAGTAAATTTTCATTAGGCTTCACCCCAAAACCCGGTGCATCTGTGACCTGTATATGACCGTTTTCCTGTTCCGGGCTACCAATCCAAAGATTGTCTTGTTCGGAAAAGCGTGTTCCCATTACTAGTTCGGCAAAATCCTCACATTCTGAAGCAGCGATGAAGTGTAAACCCCAAGGCTCGCCACCCCGATGTGGCACTACCGCTGTTTTATCCGCAATCGCCATTTCAACTATCCGTAATCCCGCTGTGATTCCACCGCACCAGGTTATGTCGGGCTGCCAGATGTCATACGACCGATTCCTGGATATTTCAGCGAAGCCCAGAGCGGTAAATTCGTGTTCTCCTCCGGCCATATTTACTGGATGGATTTTTTGTCGCAGCCGACCAAGCTCTTCCAGATCGTCTGGTGTTAGTACATCTTCGAACCAGTGGATTCCAACATGTTTCAAGGCTGTATTCATATGGACGGTGACATCCGTATCCCAAGACATGTATACGTCTAACATCACCTCTGCTTTTGATCCCAGAGCCCCTCGCGCTGCTTCGGTTACGTTTACCGCAGTTTCGGTTGAATGTTTGCCTGTCCATCGGTGCGGGATTTTTTGGGCAGTGAATCCCATTTCGGCGTACCAATTGGTGTCAGGGCCGGTGGCGTAGCATCGTACCGTTTGTTTGTTTGTGGGATTCAGAAGCTTCGCTACTGGCTTCTTTTCAGCTTTGCCAAGAGCATCGTAAAGGGAGAGGTCGACTCCGCTTAGGGCCATGATGGCTATGCCTTTTCGACCGTAAGGGATAGATTCTACGTACAGATAATCCCATATTTCAGAAATATCCGAGGTGGAGTTGAGTTGCCGGCCAACAAGGATTTCCGAGAAGTGTCCGTTGATGATTTCCACCGAAGCTTTGCCGCCACCTCCAAAACCCCAACCGGTATGCCCTGTGTCGGTTTCTATGCGGACAACGACTTGCCACAAGTGTGTTCTCCAGGACGGGATGGTGTTTTTATACTTCGGATAAACGGCCCTTACAGATGTAATTTTCATTCGGTGAATAACTCAGGTAATTGGCTTCTATTCAACAGGTTCAGAACAGATGTTATCCCGTTTAAGCGAGTCAAAACATTTAACCAATAAAAGAGCGTTGCAATTTCCATTGCAACATGTCAATGAATTGGAAATTTAAGGTTTGCGGGGTTAAATGAGTTAACTCAGCCTTGCTTACGACTTGGTGTCTGTCTGTGCGGGTTGCAATATTCGTGATGCGATTTGCACTAAGGTAAATCCGACAGCGCCTATTCCTGCGATGATTGCGACAGCTGCAGGTGCTCCAAAAGACTCCGCAGCGAAACCCATAGTGAGTGCACCTAAAGGCATCAATCCGATTACAAGGAACCGGACGCTAACTACACGACCGCGGATGTAATCTGGGGTTGAAAGCTGTACCACGGTCATATTGACGACCATGAAAGACGTTGCTGAAAAGCCTGTAATCCCTACCATGACAATTGAGAGTGGGTACCAGGGGGAAAGTGCGAAGCTCGCAAGCGCAGCTGCGGCAGACAGTCCGAAGATCAGTTCGAGCTTCTCATGCCCGACGCTATCTCCGATTGCGACGACACTGATCGAACCTATAAGCGCCCCAACACCAGCTGCCAGCATAAGTACGCCAAGGCCACCTGCCCCTACGTTCAAGACGTCTTCGGCGAACACTGGCATCAGTGATTGGAACGGCCCCACTGTCAGGATCATCACCATTGCACCAAGCATAAGGAATCGAAGCGAGGACATCTTGAATGTGTAGGACAGCCCAGCTTTCACGTTCTCAATTATCGAACCTTGAGCGCTATTTACGCTTGTGTGCTTGATTGGCTCGAGCGATGAGTAAAGTATTACGGCAGGTATTACTAAGATAGCACTGGTTCCGAGCGTCCAAGTTGGTCCCAGTAATGGAAGCATTGCACCACCGATAGCAGGCCCGATTATCTGAGCAGAGTTGTAGGTGGTGGCTGATAGTCCGACTGCAGTACGCAACTGCTCTCTGTGTACTAAGCCTGAAATCAAGGACTGTCGGGATGAAACGGCCAGCGAGAAAGCGATCCCGTTAATCATCGAGACACTGAGAATATGCCACGGGGCCATTATCCCTGCGACAGAAATAGCGAAGAGACCGAGGAAACTTATTAGAAGACTGACGTCCGAAACTATGGTGACTGTTTTACGATCTACCCGGTCTGCCATTGCTCCGCCTATCAAAGATAGGAACAGCATCGGCATCATCATTGCAGCAGTGACCATTGTCACCATAAAAGGTGAGTGAGTTAGGTCATACATCACCCAGCCACGAATCAACATCTGCATGTTGAAGCCAGTGAAAGTCGTGAA
>DODG01000089.1 GCA_003509065.1 Acidobacteriota bacterium | reverse complement strand
GAGATAAATGAGCGTCAGAAATTCGGTGCATCGTAATTATGGACGTTATTACTGATCACGCTCAAGACGAGTACTGGCGTCGTGCACGCTATCGTGAAAGTGACGATCCGGTGGCGCTTGCTTATGCAATGCCTAAGATTCGACACATAGCGCAGGTTGTTGAACTCCACCAAGCGCGCATCTTGGATGTTGGATGCGGTAATGGTGTATTTACTAGTTTATTCTCAGAATTTTCACCACACGTAGTTGGCTTGGATTATTCCGATCACATGGTGCGACGAAATCCGTGTGGAAAAGTACTGCGTGGTCAGGCTGAAGCTTTACCGTTTGGTACGAACAGTTTCGACGTGGCATTTGTAGCGAACGTCTTGCATCACACGCTTGATCCACAACAGGTAGTTGATGAATTGGCGCGTGTCGCGCGTGGTCATGTTGTTATAGTCGAACCCAACAGACTGAATCCAGTGATGTTTTTGTTTTCATTACTAATTCGAGAAGAACGTGGCGGGTTGCGATCGTCCAAGGGATTCCTAGAAAAATTGCTCTTGTCCTGTGGACTCCAAGTGTTGCGGTGCAGCGCTATGGGTATGATTTCACAGAATAATACCCCTGCATGGACAGTGCCACTGCTGCGTGTCTTCGATCGAGAAATATGGTGTGGCGAATACTTAATTGCGATAGCGAAACAGCCTGAACTGAGGAGGAGTACTCAATGAGTGTGGTGCGTGAACGCCTAGCTGACCTGTACAGCGTATCAATGTTACAGCGGATCTATACGTCGCTAAAGATGATGATTATTCCGTTCGAGCAGTTTGCTCAGTTTCTTCCAAATGACGGGGTCGTACTTGAAGTGGGATGTGGCTATGGCTATGTTTCGAATTACTTAAGTCTTGAGAATCCTACGAGGCAAGTAGTTGGTAATGATCCCGCACTGGATCGTGTCGATGTTGCTCAAGGGACCATTGGAGATCGACAAAACATTCGATTTGTTGCCGGCGATTGCCGACACATGCCAGAGGAGGATTTCGACGGCATAGTAATTGCGGATGTGTTGCACCATGTGCCCTATGAGGAACAGGCAAAGATTCTTGAGGATGTGTATCGCAAGCTTAAGCCAGGGGGTGTGCTTGTGATGCGTGAAACCGATATCAAGTTTCGACTACGGTATTTTATTTTTAACTATTGGCTTGAAATGATTCTCTATTATGGCGTTGAAAAACTGAATTTTAGAAAATCTGCTGAGTGGCAACGAATCCTTGAGCCAATCGGATTTTCCGTTCAACATATCATTCCAAATAGTAGATTTTTTCCGTATATCACAGCCTTGTTCGTCTGCACGAAGCGCTCCTGATTTGTTGGTGGTACTCACGAACCAACCGTTATAGAAAAAGATGCCCCGCGGAGATCGTAAATTTCTTTATCGAGTCGTACTTGTGGCGGCACTCCTACGACTCGTGTTTGTCTTGTGGTATCCACAAGTACCCGCAGGGATTGGTGATGATCGGACGTATGAGCAGGTGGCTTTGAATTTAGTAGCAGGCAAGGGTTTTTCTGGCGGATTATCCTCTGGGCAATGGGAACGAACTGGGCAACCGGCTCCACTTGATGTGCCAGGTGATCCAGAAATTGGTTTTGGACCAGTGTACCCAGCGTTTCTAGCCGGAATTTATTTATTAATCGGCCACCTGCCAGTTGGTGTGCGAGTGATGCAGGCTTTATTGAGTGCGCTCACCATTGTCATCATGTTTCGGCTAGCACGAGATGCCTATGGTGTCAGGGTGGCACGCCTAACGGCGATTGCGATGATGGCATTTCCAGCCTTTATTGTTTATTCAGGAATGCTGTTGACTGAAACGCTCGTAGTTTTTTGGCTCGCGCTATTGGTCTGGAGCGTAATGCATGCGGCGCGAGTGGCATCCACTTCGGCTTGGATACTGGCCGGTGTCATTGCCGGCGTTGCGGTATTGCTGCGACAAGAACTGATCTTGGTGTTTCCTGTGTTGATGATATTGGCTGTTTGGAAGGCCCAGGTGAAGCCTGGGTGGCGTTACGTGACACTGTTTATAGTGATTGCCATGATGACCATTGGCGTCTGGACTGTCAGGAATTACGTAGTGTTTAAACAAGTCATTCTTGTCGCTGCTCACGGGGGCGACACCTTATGGTTGTCGACAACTGGATGGTCTGAGTGGAACTACGACGACGAAGAGTTGAAGTCTCTCACGGAAGGGCTTGATTATCTGGAACAGAACAAAGTATTTCGCCAAGAGGGGATACGTCGGATTCTTGAAGACCCGATTGGCTATGCTGCACTCTGTTTTCGTCGGATACCGATGTTTTGGATTACTAGTCACACAAGCTATCTCGTTGGTTTAGAGCAAGGTCTTGGTGCTTACTACGCGCGTGCCGAATACGGTCGGCTTTCAATCAAGTTATTATTTCTCGCGGTTAACGTTGGGGCGATCCTTTTAGCTTCATTTGGCATTGCAAGTGTTTTTCGTCAGCGCCTACCATGGCCCGGGGTGTTGTTGCTGGCTCCAATTGGGGTCATTGCGATCGTGCATTTCTTGTTATTCGCCGCACCTCGCTATCAAGTACCAATTATGCCGTTCGTTTTAGTGTTTGCGGCTGTTGGTTTCCTAAACTTCCAGAGCTGGTGGTCAGAAAGACGAATCAAGTTAGCGACGGCCTTGCAATGATCGACGTTGGACATGCCAAACAGTCGATAAAGCCGAGAATTTGTTATATCTCGTATGACGGTGTGCTTGAGCCACTGGGAGAATCACAGGTACTTGGGTATGTTGAACGTTTAGCGGCGCAATTCGATATTTCACTCATAACGTTCGAGAAGGCGGTCGACCTTGAACCAAAGCGAGTAAGAGAAATGAACAAGCGTTTGGGTGAACAAGGTGTTCACTGGATGCGCATGCGCTACCACAAATGGCCGCCTGTCTTGTCGACTGCATATGATGTGTTACACGCGTTGTGGTCTGGGCGTCGGTTATCACGGGACAGGCCCGTTAAATTAGTACATGCACGCGGTTACGTTGCGGGCCTTATTGCGCTCGGTCTAACCCGTATCTTTGGTTCCGCATTTTTATTCGACATGCGAGGGTTTTGGGCTGACGAAAAAGTCGACGGAGGCCACTGGTCACGCTCTTCGATCATTTACGGTCTCACAAAGTATTTCGAGCGAAAGTTCTTCGAGTCTGCGCAGGGAATCGTCTCATTGACCCATGAAGGAGTCTCCTCGTTTCCGACTCTTGGTTATGGCATCTCTTCAGACATACCCATCGAGGTGATTCCCACGTGCACCGATCTCGATCGATTTGGCCCTGGCCCCAAGGATGCTGCACTACTTGAAGAACTGAAATTGACCGATCGTTTGGTAATAGGTGTTTCTGGTACGGTCAGTAATTGGTATTTGCGACAGGCTATGCTTGACGGTCTGGCTCTCCTGACGAGTGAACTAGAGCAGGCGTCGGTGCTAATCGTTACGCGGGATAATCATGATCAGTTACGTCGGGATGCGGCATCGGCGGGCTTACCATTGGAGCGGTTAGTTATTGTTTCCGCACCATTCGATAAGATGCCAACCTATCTCCGCTTGATGGACGTTGGTCTTTTTTTTATTAAAGTATGTTTTTCCAAAAAAGGTTCATGTGCCACGAAGCTTGGAGAATTCTTGGCAACTGGAATTCCGGTCATGATTAATAACGGCGTTGGGGATTCGGGTCGCATTGTCCAAGAGTTTAACGCAGGTGTCGTCTTGCCAGACGCGACGACAACCTCCGTAACACGAGGCATTCCTGCCGTAAGGTCATTACTTGAAGATCGGGAAACTCAGACTCGCTGTCGAGCAGCTGCGAAAAGATACTTCGACGTTAGGCGTGGAAGTGAGCAGTACGCGGCACTCTATCGACGGTTAATAGGCGACTTGCAGACCACGGAAGGTGGGAGTCAAGCATGACTAAGCAACAACAGATTTTGAACATTCCAGTAATGATTTTGTGTGGTGGTTTGGGGACGCGGTTACATGAGGCAACCGAGGTGAGGCCCAAACCTATGGTGGAGATTGGCGGTCGACCAATTCTCTGGCATCTCATGAAATATTACGCATCATATGGATTGGACGAATTCATTTTATGTCTGGGATACAAAGGGTCTGTTATCAAGGATTATTTTCTGAACTATAAGTCTCTTAATTCTGATATCACCCTACAGTTGAACCAGCCCGACAAGGTGCGGTACCACGGATCGAACAACGAAGAGAACTGGCGGGTGACTCTGGCTGAGACGGGCGACCGCGCTCAGACCGGAGCCAGAGTCGCGCGAGCTGCACATTATGTAGACAATGACATTTTTTGTCTGACGTATGGTGATGGACTTGCTGATATTGATATTCAAGCGCTCCTTCGATTCCATCTTTCTCATGGGCGTGTTGGGACGGTAACGGGAGTTCATCCACCGGGACGGTTTGGTGAAATCAGCCTTGGCACGCAAGGTGAAGTCCAACAGTTTAATGAGAAGCCACAGGTGACCGACGGGATTATTAATGGAGGCTTCTTCGTGTTTAACAGGTCTTTCTTTGAAAAATATCTAGATGTTCGTGACGATCTTGTGCTTGAGCAGGATCCATTGCAGCAGCTCGCGAAAGATGGCGAGCTGATGGTCTATTTACACACGGGATTTTGGCAGCCCATGGATACATATCGAGAACTAAAGTTACTTCAAGGATATTGGAGTGATGGAAAAGCCCCTTGGAAGATTTGGGAGTAGTGAAGTTATGAATAATGAAGCGTGGCATCGTCGGAGAGTGTTTGTTACCGGATGTACGGGTTTACTGGGTGCCTGGTTAACTGACTGGCTGAATCAACAGCAGGCGGATGTGGTGGGCTTAGTGCGTGATTCGGTGCCGATGTCGAATTTTGATCGACTCAATCTTGACAAGCGGGTTACCACTGTACGCGGTGAAGTTGAAGATTATGCACTTCTCCAAAGAATTCTAAATGAATATGAAATTGAGGTAGTGTTTCATCTTGCCGCTCAAGCAATCGTGGGTGTTGCTAATACGCACGCACTATCAACGTTTACAACCAACATCGAAGGCACTTGGAATTTACTTGAGGCTGTTCGCAACACACCCACGGTGGCGGCGGTGGTTATAGCTTCGAGCGATAAGGCTTACGGTGAACAAGCTGACCTTCCGTATCGTGAAGATGCTCCACTCGTTGGCCGGCATCCTTACGATGTTTCCAAGAGTTGCGTTGATTTGATCGCACAGTCGTACTGGCATAGCTATGGTGTTCCGGTCGCAATTACACGCTGTGGTAATTTTTATGGAGGTGGCGACCTAAACTTTAATAGGATTGTGCCTGGAACAATTCGATCTCTGCTGGATGGGAAACAACCAATCATCAGAAGTGACGGTACGCTTAAACGTGATTATTTTTACATCCAAGATGG
>DODG01000100.1 GCA_003509065.1 Acidobacteriota bacterium | reverse complement strand
ATGGATATTCTGCACCGTATATTAGTGCTGTAACTCTTGGATCAGCGGTGTATGGATTTTTGGCGCTTGTTTTATCGATTGTTGCTGCGCATCGTATTGTGGGGAGCGGTATAGTCCCAGCATTGTTTGTCTGGTTCGGTACACCATTATTCTTCTACATGTACATTGCTCCGGGTATGGCGCATGCATGCTCCGCCTTCGCTGTTGCTGCGTTCGTAGTAACGTGGTTGCGCGTTCGTGAAAAGTGGTCAATCCGAGGCATGGCTCTTCTCGGCTGTTTCGCTGCTCTCATGGCAATGGTTCGTGAGCAAGATGTGTTTTTTGTCATTGGACCAATCGTCGACTTCATCTGGTCGTCTTGGAAAGATGTCCGAGGGCCAAATCCCTCAGCACGTTCATTTTTGCCTCGTATTCAGGCTGCCATTGTCGGAGTGTTTGTCGCATGTTTTCTGTACCTACCGCAAGTAATTAGCTACATCGTATTAAATGGGCATATCGGACCACCAAATGTCATTCAGACAAAAATGGACTGGACGGCACCCCATGCGGGTCTTGTGTTGTTGTCGTCCGAGCATGGATTGATTGTGTGGACACCATTGGTCCTGCTGAGTCTGTGTGGACTGATTCTGCTTGCGATCCGAAATAGTGAAGAAGGTTCTGGTCTTTCTAGAATGTCTCATGTGACTTTAGGGTTATTGCTTATGGCCGTGGCACAAGTGTACGTAACAGGTAGTCTGTCATCCTGGGCCTCGGCCGGTGCCTTTGGTCAACGACGTTTTGTCGGTGCAACCGTTATATTGGTTATCGGTTTAGCTGCGTTTTTGAAGTTTGTCACACCTGGCTGGAAACGTCAGACGTTCGGATGCCTTATCGGTTTATGCATTTGGTGGAATATCGGTCTGATGGTTCAATTTGGAAGTGGAATGATGGATCGGCAAAAAATTGAACTCCAAAAGAACGCGTATAATTCGTTCGTTCGAGTACCACGAGAACTACCGAGTCTTGCATATCGATACTTTTTTGATAGGCACTCATTCTACGAGCCCCATAACGAATGAACCAACGCTTAAAGCTTCTGTACCTTGCCGACATTCGCTTTCCCCTTGAACGCGCGAATGGCATCCAAACAATGGAAGCTTGTCATGCGGCAGCTTCTTTTGGCCATGATGTAACCCTTCTTGTTCGCGCAGACACTAGACTTCCTTCCCGTGATCCATTTGATTTCTACGATTTGCGTCGTATTGAAAACCTGCATGTCTGCCAAGTGCAAGTTTGGGGAACACATCAGATGCGTCGCGTGGGCTACCTACTCCACGTAATTCTCCGAGTAATCATTGGTGAAAACTGTGATGCGATCTTAACTCGTGATCTTGGTGTTGCAAGTATCTTGCTTAGATTGCCGGGTTCAAAGATTCCTCCAGTGATATACGAGTCTCACAACTTTGATCCCCTCGTCGCTGAATCCTTATCATCTGTCGTTTCGGGTGGTCGGGCAGCTAGTGAAGCGAAGCGCCGAAGACTCTTGGTTCGTGAAGAAAATGTTTGGCGCCAAGCGGACGGATACATTTCGACGACCCAAGGCCTTTACACAGAATTAGTCAAGAGATTTGGTCATCGACAACGAGCAGTTGTGATTCCGAATGGTGTGCGGATGCCTGCTGAGCGAGCGTTCGTTTCGCCGAAAGAGTCCTCCGATCCACAAATTGTGTATGCGGGACATCTCTATCCTTGGAAAGGCGTTGACGTTATTGTTCGTTCGCTTCAATTTCTGTCAGAAGTGCGACTTATGATCGTTGGCGGTCTTCCGTCTGAAGATGATCTGGGAAGATTACAAGACTTGGCTCGCGAACTTGGTGTCCATAAGCGAATAACTTTCACTGGATTGGTATCACGAAAACGTGTTCCAAGTTTTCTTGCGGATGGTGATGTTCTGGTCCTTCCGACTCTCGCGGTTGGATCGTTAGGGAACTATACGTCGCCGTTAAAACTCTTCGAGTACATGGCGTCCGGTAAGCCAATAGTTGCGTCAAATATACCAGCCATTCGTGAAGTGTTGACGGATGGACATAATGCCGTACTTGTAGAACCGGGCGACGGAGAAGCCCTTGGGCGAGGTATCAAACGGGTAATTAATGATCAAGTCTTCGCAGGAAAGATTGCTCGTCGTGCATTCGACGAGGCGATAAATTACAGCTGGAGCCAGCGCGCCAATCAGGTCATGGATCTCCTGACAACGGTTGTACTAGATCGCGATCGACAAAACTGAGAGATTGATAATTCGATGATTTCTGAAGCATTACGGTCACTCGTAAGGTGTCCTGATTGTCAAGGTCGGCTGCAGGCGAGCAGTAGTGAGCTAATGTGTCCGAAGTGCGGTCGTCATTATCCAACTACTGACCATAGCTTCTTGGACCTGCGACCGAGTTCAAGGTTTGATGAGATTACTAAATATCTTGATGAGGAATTACACGAAGATGAGAGATACGAGACTGTTTCTCTGCCGCTCCTTTCAACGGCAATCCGTAATGACATGCTGAATAAATTTTTAGATTTCGAGGCTGGAGATCGTGTACTTGACCTTGGCTGTGGGAGTGGACGCTTCTTAGTTTGGAATACGCTTCCGGGGATACATCTGGTCGGTATTGATGTTAGTCCGCATTTTGCTCTTGAAGCCAGGAACAATATAGACCTGCTGCTTGGGGATCTTCGGCGCCTTCCTGTTGAGGATGGTGCTTTTTCGAAGTCTTATTCGCTTGATGTACTAGAGCACTTGTCTCGAGACGATCTCTTGAGCATGCTTCGCGAGGTTAATCGAGTTTTGAAGCCAGGTGGTCGGTTATTTGTTTACAGTCACGTGCGTCACAATTCTATTTTGGCAATAGGATTACGCGCGATTAATCTGCTCGCGCTCGGTCTCGAAGCGATCGGTTTATTGGATCTGACCCACGAGCGGCTACGGAAATCTGATCATCACAATCCGCTTGCCAATCTTGATGACCTGCATAGTTTTGTGACAGCGGCTGGATTTAGTGTACGACGTATTCGGTACTACACGCCGCTCATTGGTGGTTTTATTGAAAACATTCTCCTTCGCGTAGCTGAACATGCCCTGTCGAATCGGATCAAAGTAAGAAAGGTCATTGAAGCGGGTGAACCGGGAAAGGGTCAAGCGTCCCCGTTGAACTCTATGCAAATTGCGCGTGCTGACGCAAAGCGCTGGATTGCTAAGCGTGGTGTTGTCTACCTAGTGTTACGATGCATGACTTGGTTTATGAAAATCGACTTATGGTTATTCGGTCGGATTAAATCCGGACCTTTTTTCGCCCTACTTGAAAAGACATCGACATCTTCATCGACTTGACGACTGATGCGCATTCTTTACGCGGCACCTGATCAGCCCATACCTGGCACGCAAGGTGGTTCAGTGCATGTTACGTCAGTGGCTGAAGGCCTTGCAGCACGTGGACATGATGTGCATGTGCTGGCATCTCCTGGCGAGGGTGCATTTCCTTCCGGTGCGGTGCATTGGTACGATGCCAGGCCGCCCATGGGAATACAGAAGTTTCGATTGCTGCGATCTGCTCGGGTGCTGACGAGGGCACGAACAGTTCAACCCGATGTGATTATCGAGCGGTATTACAATTTCGGTGGGGAAGGACTTCTAGCAGCCTCTGCAGTGGGGGCACTCGCAGTGCTTGAGGTAAACGCCCCAATCATCGATTATGCCGGTTCGCCAAAACAGTGGGTCGATAGGGCACTGGTGGTTCAGCCAATGCGACGCTGGCGTAACTGGCAATGTACACACAGCGACCTGATTGTTACACCGCTCTCCGACATTGTGCCAGAGTCTGTGCCTCATGAACGAATACTTGAAATCGAGTGGGGCGCAGATACAGCACGTTTTCATCCCTCTGCTGCGGGGGTTATACCATTTCATCGTGAGGCGGGAGAGATAATTGTTGTTTTTTCCGGCGCGTTCCGCGCGTGGCATGGTGCGATACATCTGGTGCGGGCCGTGGCTCAATTACAGTCTAGCGGAAGACGCGATATCAAGGCTGTGTTCATTGGCGATGGTCCTGAACTGGAACGCGTTCGGCGTGAAGCGTCTGGTTTAACAGGAGTAATATTTACTGGGAGTTTACCGCACAACCAAATGCCAGCATGC
>DODG01000059.1:4332-4877 GCA_003509065.1 Acidobacteriota bacterium | reverse complement strand
TTTCGTTCGTCAGCGGTTTCATAATCTGAAGGCGGAGATCCATGTGCCGAAAAGACAACTACCGCCCCTCTGGGCACTTCAGACACATGTTCTACTGTGATAGCACCTTTGGATTCCACATCTGCTACGACTTTGGGGTTGTGGACGATCTGGTGTTTGACGTAGACGGGTTTTCCATATTGCTGGATAGCTAGATCGACAATGTCGACAGCTAGGTCGACTCCTGCGCAAAAGCCGCGTGGGCTGGCTATATATACGTCCATTTACGGGAGTTCCGTTTCGTATCTTGGTTTTTGAGTGATATGCGTTGCTTATTGACTAGAGGCTCTGCGCTGCAAGTATATCGGTGACTTAGTTGGGTTTATCCATCCTAAAGTTCTCTTGATATATCAATATGCTGTGGAAGATTCTTTGTCATTTTGTCGTAAATCTCTCACTACTCTTTCAAGTAATACCGTAGAAATGACGAACGCCAGGGCTACTGCCACTAACATTGCCTTGTACCCGAGATTTTCTGACAGGTTATTGAGTTCGTCTATTCCTAT
>DODG01000059.1:0-3932 GCA_003509065.1 Acidobacteriota bacterium | reverse complement strand
ACTCGACTTACGAGATCGTTAGCTACGGTCCAAGTTAGTGTTAAAAATAGGCCAGCACTGAATCCTAGAACTGCGCCGATACCAAGTACGGGCGCGATTGAATTTACAAATAACAAAAGTATTGATGCAATGGCACCACTCAGTCCGGCCAGGAAAAATAGTGTTCCTTTTCCAAATTTGTCGGCAAATTTACCCGCTGGTAAAACGGTAAGTACAGCTGTCGCAATGACGACGATGACTAGTAAATCTGCTCCATTGGCGGGGTTCGCAAGACCGACTACATCCTGTAGAAAAAACAGTGCATAAATTTGTAATGATGATAACGCTGCGATGGAGAACGCCAAAGCAATTAAGAAGATGATGTAACTTTTCGAAAGATTGATTCTTGGTCTGGGTTCATTTTTACTGTGGGATGGATTTTTGGTTGTGAAATTTCGAGTCAGCCTAGTGTTCTTCAACTTTGCACTTGGTCGTATAGATAGTGTCGTCCACAACATGCTTACAATCAAAACCACAACCATAAATGTGATTGAGTACCATAGCCATTTTGGGGCAGTTTCCGAGTGGTAGTTTGCCATAAATTGCAGCACGACCACTGTGACAATCCCAGCTCCGAGAAGTCTCCACAAATTTAGGACTCCGGAGGCTTCACCCCTTCGTCGCGGGGCTACATGATCCACGATTAGGGCATTAACAGGCCCCTGTCCGGCGTTTCCAAATATTTGCATCGTCATATAAATCAAAAAAAGAGAGACAAAAGTCGTAGCGAATCCAAGAAGTACAGTGGATATAGCCAACCCAATTCCGCCAATAAACAGATACGGCAAACGTTTTCCTTGCTTCTCACTCCGATCACTTATCGAACCGGTGATCAACTGAATTAGTGCACCAATAGGTAAACCGATTAATGACATAACACCCAAAGCACCATTTTTATCCAAGATTTGTCCAAAAACTTCGATCGTGCCGACCTCCAGTACATCGAGGATCTTGAAAGGCAATACGACCGAACCTACAGCCGTCCAGATTCCAGATAACCCAAAAGTGTACAAACTCAAATTGGTAAAACTACGAGTTCCTAAACGAAAATCACTTATGGCGCGTTTGAACGGTGATCGACGGGACCAAATTCCAAAAGGCTTTCTTATATTTCTGAGTCGCTGTTTACCCAAGGTGCCTCATAACTGCTAGGGTGAACCTTATTTCATATCTCATTATGTAAGGTGAGTGGGGCAACTACGACATTATCCATGGAGGTTTTTGTGTCTGCTGCATTGAAGTTTTACTGTTGGTCCCGTTGAAGTACATGCAATAAGGCCCGTCGGGCTCTAGACGACTTAAACGTGGAATATGAGCTACGTGATTTTTTTAAAGATAAGTTATCGCATGCTGAGATTAAAGATATTGCTGAACTTAGTTCAGTAGACGAGATGTTTGCTTGGCGAAGCCCGAGTTCGAAGCCTTACAGAAATCTTCGCGGGGAGGCGTCGGATGAAGAGTTGATAGATTTGATGTCTAAAGAGCCACGTCTTATCAGGAGGCCAATTCTGTTAAATAATTACCAAATTGTCTTCGGCTTCAAGCAAGGTGCTTACGACGGCTTTGCATGAACAAGCTGATTTGATTATTTGGGGGATAGACTTGTAATTCTGTTGTGGCCTAGACCCTGAAAAATATATGACATCTATAAGTCGATTTGCAAATATTCTCACTCTCGACCATGCTGATTCCTTTGTGATCGATTTTTGAGGATAGTACTTATTAAATTGACTGCACGATTAATATATGCGGGCTTTGTTTACCTTGTCTGGGTGCTAGAATTTCCTCATGTCAGATTACGTTCCGGCGGCGAATAATCACGGTGTGATTCGAGATGTTAATCGTGAACAAGGGTTTGCTACGCTCACACTTAATCGGCCTGACCGTCTAAACTCACTTGGAAGTGATCTTCTTAAATCACTTGTTGATTCTCTGGAGTCGGTAGCCTCGGATGATTCAATTCGTGCAGTGATTATTACGGGATCAGGTCGTGCTTTTTGTTCGGGGGCTGATACGGACGAGATGGCAGGCGGTAAAAGTGATGGACCACATAAACTTGGACCTACAGGAGCGGAGGGCCTAAGACGAGGTTTTCATCTTGCTCAAGAATTAATATTAGGCGTTCATGAAATGGAAAAACCTGTGATTGCAGCCATTAATGGAGATGCTGTCGGCGCTGGATTTGATCTAGCGTGTGCTTGCGATATTCGCATTGCATCAGACAACGCTCGTTTCATGGCCGCTTACATTCATGTCGGTTTATTTCCGGGGTATGGCGGGACTTGGCTCTATCCCCGGCTTTTTGGTTATGCAAAGGCTGCTGAATTGATGTACACAGGAAGTTTTATGGATGTGACTGAGGCTAGGAGTCTGGGTTTTCTGAATGACGTTGTACCCGATCAGGATCTCCAAAGTGCAGCTGAAGACATGGCGCGGCGTATTGCGGATGGTCCACCAATAGCGATTAGGCTGGCGAAGACCATGATGCGGCGCGGCCTGTCAATGGATCTCGAAACTTCCCTCGAAATGTCTGCCGCAGCGGAGGCAATAACGTTATCCTCTACTGACCATGTTGAAGGCATGGAAGCACTACGTCAAAAACGCCGGCCAAAGTTCAAGGGGATATGATGCTTGGTACCAATGGAAACCCGGTTATTTTTGCTGGAAACTCGCACCCCCAATTAGTCGAGGATATTTGCGCTTATCTGCATCAGAGCGTAGGCAAGGCAGAGGTTTTTAAGTTTAGTAATGACAACACCTTTGTACGGATATTAGAGAATGTTCGGCAAAAAGATGTTTTTATATTGCAGTCGACTGTAGAACCGGTCAACGATCACATCATGGAACTGCTGATCATGATTGATGCGGCCAAGCGTGCCTCAGCTGGGCGAATAACAGCGGTAGTTCCATTCTATAGTTACGCTCGAACTGATAAAAAAGACCAGCCTCGTGTTCCTATCACAGGTCGGTTGGTTGCAGATTTACTCGAAACTGCAGGAGCCGAACGGGTTGTGATGGTCGATCTTCATGCGGGTCAAGTTCAAGGATTTTTCCAAGTTCCGGTTGATGAACTCACTGCTATGCCCAAACTCGTTGAATACTTCGTTGAACGGGACTTAGATGATCCGGTAGTGGTTGCAACCGATATCGGGATTTCTAAGAAAGCTCGTGACTTCGCTGATTCGATTAGTGCTCCCCTGGCGATTGTTGAAAAAAGAAGACTGGGCAACGACGACCGAGTTGAAAGTTTGAATGTGATAGGTGATGTTTATGGTCACCCGGTTATTCTGTTTGATGATGAGATTGGTACGGGTGGAACAATGATTGCTGCAGCTGATGCTATTACCAAACAAGGTAGTACTGATATCTACGCTGTAGCCACTCACGGAGTGCTGTCCGGAGACACTTCAGCTAGGCTTGCCGAAGTGTCTCATATCAAGGAAGTTGTAATAACCGATACAGTTCCTTTGTCGGCAGACAAAGTAAACTTTAAGATGAAAGTTATATCCGTCGCTCCGCTTCTTGGGGAAGCGATTAAGCGGATTCATGAAGGCCGTTCGGTTGGAGAACTGTTTATCCAATAACTGGTAACTGGTGGATTTTCGTCTGGATTTGAACCCGGCGCTAAATACCGCGAGTCAGAAGCTGAATATGTTAAATTTATTCAACAAACTTGTTGGTGATTCCAATGAAAAAGCTCTGAAAGCCATCCATCCGCTCGTCGATGCAATTAACGACTTAGAACCTCAGTTTGAAAAATTTAGTGATGGCGATTTGAAGGCTGTCACAGTTGCTCTGCGTTTGCGTTATACGGACGGTGAGAGCTTGGATGAGTTGCTTCCTGAGGCATTTGCTGCGGTTAGAGAAGCCTCAAGAAGAACCATCGGCATGCG
>DODG01000117.1 GCA_003509065.1 Acidobacteriota bacterium | reverse complement strand
CTTGATGGTAGCGCATCTTAGACCTGTTAAAAAATGAAGACATGATAAATTCGAGAGTCAGATCGCCTCCGGGCGAAACGCGCTAACTAGTGATCTATACTAGTGTTGCACTTTACGTAATCTAACGTTGATTCAAACTATTAATAGAATGGAATGGATGAACAAGCTAGATCGCCGTCATTTTCTCACAACTACTGCTGCTGGGTTAGCTTCAATCGGCGCAACTAAAGGTAGAGACTTGGCGCTTCAATCAGAAGATGATCCACTCGGAGTGCGAACAGACTTTCCCATTACTAACAATTTACGATTCCTAGCTACCTCGTGGATTGGACCCATGCCACAGGTAGTGAGAGATGTTGGAGTCGAATATGTAGACGAAAAATTACACTGGGCTGATACCCGTTTCCGCTTGGAAAAGAAGGAAATGACGCGTATCGCATTCGCCAGCCTCTTTGGTGCAAAACCCGAAGAAGTAGCACTTCTCTTTGCTACAGGTGATGCGGAAAACATCATAACCCGAGGTTTAGATCTTAAAGCCGGCGATAACGTTGTTGTGGATGACCTCCACTTTACAGCGAGTTTTGTCCTATACCGGCAACTTGAAAAGGATCTGGGAATTGAACTTCGCATTGTTCCCCAAACGAACGGTAGGACACGACTTGAGGATTTTGACGCAGTCATTGATGACAAAACTCGGCTCGTGTCCGTAGCATGGGTCTCGAATCGTAACGGCTATCGACACGACCTCGCGGCATTAGCCGATCTCGCTCACGCAAAGAACGCTCTGCTATTTACAGACGCCGTCCAAGCAATTGGAACATTTCCCGCAAATTTACAAGAACTTGGCGTCGATTTTTTAGTAGCCGGATCTTATAAGTGGTTATTCGCGAATTTTGGTGTAGCGCCGTTCTTTATTCGCGAGGAACACCTCGAGCGCATTCCACCAGATCGCTACGGTCACGGACAGGTAGTAGAAACGTTGACGAGTGACGGATGGTCCAGTTCACACCGAGTGGGTCGCACCCGTGAGCTTGGCTATCGCTATATGCCAACTGCGGAAAAATACGAACACGCTTCGCTCGCATTTAATCCTGTTGCGCAGCTTAATGCTGCGCTTGGCTACCTGAGTGGAGTCGGACTTGCCAGGATTGCAGAGCACACCCAGGGACTCGCTCATGAGTTTTGGGAAGGTGCCAACAAGTTAGGCTTCGAAATGTTCACGCCTAGAGATAACGCTTCACCAATCGTAAGCATTATTCATGGTCGAGATCCCGACCAATTAAAACAACTACTTGAGGAAGAATCGATTGTCGTGACCTTCCGGGAAGCAGACCATACACTTCTACGTGTGGCAGTGTCTCTATTTAATAACCGTTCTGACATTCAACAATTATTAAAGGTGCTTGAACGAGTCGCTTAAAGGACTCGGGAGAGGGAAGGCGTCAACCAGAGGAAATAGTGTCCAAGTTTTCTAAAAAACTCTTTCAGTGTTGGCATCCGGTTGCGTACAGTCATGAAGTTCCTTCAGATGCGCCCTACGGATCAATACTGCTAGACGAAGCTCTCGTGATCTGGCGGACAGGCGATGGTGTCCCGCATGCCATGCAGGATCTCTGTATTCACCGAGGCAGTGCACTTTCCAAGGGTCGTGTCAAAGATGACTGTGTGGTCTGCCCGTACCACGCATGGCACTATAACGCTGAAGGCGCTTGCGTTAAGATCCCTCAGAAAATCGATGCAACGCAGATTCCACTGAAAGCACGGGTCAGCTCCTATCGCACCTTGGAACGCTACGGGCTTATCTGGGTAGCACTCGAAGACCCAATATTCTCCCTGCCAGAATTACCGGAACTGGAGAATACTGAATGGAAGGTCGTTCTGACCGGCCCCTTTGAATGGAATAGCGACTCCTCGCGTCAGGTTGAAAATTTTACTGATTTTGGCCATTTTCCTTGGGTTCATCCAGGGCTTCTAGGGGACCCTGAGCGTCCGATCGTAGGCAAATACGATGTCGAGGTGCGCGGACATGTGCTGCACTACTCGGTAACTCGTCCAGAAGTGCCGAATACGCAAGACTTTCCTGTGTTCGCCAATGAAAGCGTTGTCGAGCCTGAGCGGCAGAGCCGCTATGAACTGCACCTACCTTATACAATCGTCTTACGTTTGGGATGGGGCGAGGGGAAGAACATGGTCTATTTCTTCGTCTCTCAGCCGATCCAAGAAAATCGATGCAGAGGGTACTGCATCGTTGGACGGAACTACAATTTCGATCAGCCTGACAGTACCTTACAAGATTTCGAAAAGGTCGTCTTTGGCCAAGACCAACAGGTCGTCGAGTCACAACGACCTGAGCAGGTTCCGTTTGATTTGGCTGACGAACTACATCTGCCTTTTGATGCGGTCGCAATTAACTATCGTCGTACGATGCAAAAGCAGGGCCTAGCTTACTACCACTATCTCCACGAGACTGAAGAAGAAGCCTAAAGGATATCCTTCTCGCTCTTCGAGTTTACAAAGAAGTAATATCTCAATCGCGCCTGAAGACGACACCGTCCTTCATCACGAACGAAACCTGTTTGAGTATTGCAATATCGTCCAGCGGGTTTCCGATCGTACCGATGAAATCTGCAGCCATGCCTGGTCGGATGCCACCACGTTGGTCTGCGATACCTAGCAACCGGGCACTATTGGTAGTCATTGCTCGTAAAATATCTGCCGCCGGAATTCCAGCTGCCTTCCAAGTGTCGATAGCTCCAATGGCAAGCTGCCCTTTCGTGAAGCCAGGAGTTTGCCGGAGAATGTCCGCGGCAAACACTAATTCAACGCCGATACGATATGCACGCTCCAAACGATCCTGGATTCTTTCAATCTCGCCCGGGTGATGGAGAGCGTTATGCGAGTCTGGACCAGGCCCCAACTCACAGCCCACCAAGACGACTCCTCTTTCCTTCGCTAATTCCAGCAACTCATCACTCATCTCATAACCGTGCTCAAGTGAAGCAACTCCAGCCTCAATCGCAACACGGGCACCCTCTTCCACTAAGGAGTGGGCAGCGACTTTAACTCCAGCCCGCCCTGCTTCTTCAATAATAAATTTAATATCCTCGACGGAGTACATATACGGTCTAAATCCCTGGTCGTCGACAATGATCTTGATCCAACTTGCACCATAGTGAATGTTTTGACGGATAGCTTTCCTAATTTCATCGCGAGTATCCGCTTCGAAAAAATCGATCAATGCGACTTCGGGACTATTAGCGCTTACACGCATCTGTCCTCCAAATGGCGCAAGGATTTTCCCTGAAATGAAAAAGGTGGGGCCTGGAACGCTCCCGATTTGCCCTGGTCGAGGATCAGCATAGGCTTTTACTTGACCTGTGTTGGCAATCGGATCGGCAGCGAGAATATTTAAGATGGCAGAGTCTGCAAAATCGCCGGCGTTACCTAGGTCACGTATGGTCGTGAAACCGGCATCCAAGTATGATTGGGCGGCGAGGAAACCTTGAATAGCCCGTGCAGCAGTCGAAACCTCGACATTGTATTCCAAGAGGCTTCCCCAATCAGAGTCCGGTGAATTATCAGCGTCGTACGCACTAGCAACATGTGTATGCGCGTCCATAAGACCTGGAAGCACCGTCAGAGACGACAGATCGAGATGTCTCGCGCCGGCAGGAATTGTCAAATCCCCGCCTACCTCTTGAATGATCCCGTTCTCAATGACGACGGTCTGATTCGCGAGGGCTGTTCCTGCTTCAGGATCGACTAGTTGGCCAGCAGTGATCACTGTTACCTGAGCTTCGGCAGACGTAAGGCAAAGTGTGAGTAGGAAAATACTCGCAAGTCTCAAAACAAGTCGCACATTCATCATTCGTGTCCTTATCTTTTGCAACGCTATAAACAATTTCGAGGCGTTAAATTATTTTCAATATTTAAGATCGATTCGACCTTCACCTATCCAGAATGACAGGTCTTAATCGTGTCGAAAAACGACACCATCTTTCATAACGAATGACACCTGCTTGAGAGTCATAATGTCTTCTAATGGATTCTCATGCGTCGCAATAATATCCGCGGCCATGCCAGGTCGGATATTGCCACGTTCATTCTCAATGCCAAGCAACCGCGCTCCATTCGTAATCAGTGCTCGCAAGGTATCGGCGTGTGGTATTCCTGCTTTGACCCAAGTCTCAATAGGATCGATGGAAATTTGCCCACGAGTGAGTCCAGCCCGATTCATCAAAATATCTGAGCCATAGGCCATTTCAACCCCAATGCGATGGGCACGTTTTAACCGATCGAGAGCTTTTTCGTAGATCGCGCCCCGATAAGCTTGAGCCATAACGTCAGCGAGATCGCAGCCGACCAACACGATGCCCTGCGCCTTAGCACGTTCCAATTGTTCATCGGTCATCTCATAACCGTGCTCGATGGAAGCAACACCCCCCTCGATAGCAAGACGGGCACCC
>DODG01000157.1 GCA_003509065.1 Acidobacteriota bacterium | reverse complement strand
TATTCAATATGTTGGCCCTATGGATGTTTGGCGTGGAACTCGAACGTCTTTGGGGAAGCAAGGCCTTTATTAAATACTATTTTGTAACAGGCATCGGTGCCGCCGTAACAGTATTGTTCGTCTCCCTACTCCCGATTGCGTCCGCTGACCAAATGTACTCTTCGGTAACAATCGGTGCGTCCGGTGCAGTGTATGGAGTACTGCTTGCCTTTGGTCTGTACTATCCAGATCGCCCTATCTACATGTATTTCCTGTTTCCCGTACCGGCAAAGTATTTCGTCATGATCATTGGGGGAATTCTCTTTTTCTCATCACTCAACGATACGAATAGCGGCATCTCACACGAAGCCCATCTTGGAGGACTGCTCGCCGGTTACCTCTATTTAAGAGGAGGTGGGGGTGGGACAACAAATTTAATTGGCGAAATTAAATACCAGTACATTAAATGGAAAATGAATCGTCTTCGTCGACGCTTCCATGTTCACCCTGGTAAGCGAGATGACGACTGGACTGGACCTGTCCATTGACACTACGAATGTTTTGAGCACATCAGCGACTGGGATCTAATGTGTTGCGCTCTAGGTTGTCGCTGTCTCGTTGGAGTCGTCACGAGTGAGCTTCGCACCAAGCCAATCGTGGCGAGCTGGACTAAAAAAGTCGATTTCAAACGTATCGTCAAGCACTTCAGCCTGATGTTCGACGCCCGATGGAATAACCAGAACTTCGCCTTCACTCACAAGGACCTCATCCCCAGCAACCAGAAACTTAACCCGTCCCTGGAGCACATAAGTCATCTGCTCACTTTCGTGCGCATGCTTGGGGATCATGGCGCCTTTCTTCAGATAGACTTGCACCAACATCTCACGCTCTCCAGAAACAACCTTGCGCGAGATCATTGCGGTAACCTTATCTGGCGCTATATCTTCCCACCGATGCAGTGTAAAACTGGTAGACATCGCATGTTCCACGCTACGAAATACCACGTTTTTAGGCTCTTTTGTAGCAAGAGCGCGATGAGTATACCACTGCCAGCCGATGTTATAATGTGATGAGTAACTCAACTATCAATTTTGAGTAGCAACAACATCCTTCGCGTGCCACTAATATCTGACAGAAGCATGAGTGTATTTGTTACTACTGGAGGATGTGATACGCCAAGTAACGCATCCCTGAATGAGCTAACGATTCGATGAGCCCAAAAGCCGTACCAGCTTCCAACCCGTCGTCGCAATCCAAAGCGATCAAGAATCAGAAACACATGAAAGATCTTTCCCGGGACGATCTTTTAAATGCCTATCGCCTGATGGTTCTCTCACGCCGCTTGGACGAAAAAGAAATTCAACTCAAAAACCAGAGTGCAACATTTTTTCAGATTAGCGCGGCTGGACATGAAGCCGTCCAAGTCGCTGCCGGAATGCTTCTCAGACCAGGATACGACTGGATCTTTCCATACTATCGAGACCGAGCACTTTGTTTGACACTCGGTGTTAGTCCAACAACCATGTTGTTGGGAGGGGTGGGCTCGGCAGAAGACCCCAGTTCTGGTGGTCGGCAAATGCCATCCCACTGGAGCAGCCGAGAGTCGCACATCGTATCGCCATCCAGCGCAACGGGAACTCAATGCCTTCACGCGGTGGGCTGTGCTGAAGCTGGCGTTCTCGCTGCGACGCAGCGCACGGCTGACAAGGCCTTGATATCCGCCCACGATGATGAGGTCGTTCTAGTGTCGCTTGGCGAAGGCGCAACCAGTGAAGGTGAATTTTGGGAAGCCTTAAATGCAACCTGTCTTCGAAAACTTCCGGTCGTCTACGTGATTCAAGACAATGGCTACGCTATTTCCGTACCAGTCGATGCACAAACACCGGGTGGGAGTATTTCCACCCTGGTCGAACGATTTCCTACGCTCCGCACGATAAGCATTGATGGAACAGATTTTTTCGAGAGTTACAGTGGCATGCATGAAGCGATTACTTACGCCCAATCACGAAAGGGCCCAGCGTTAGTGCATGCCAGCGTCGTACGCCTGCACTCTCATTCGTTGTCTGACGATCAGAAAGCATATCGAAGCGAAGAGGAATGCAAGGCCGATCTTGAGCAAGATCCACTAAAACTATTCAAACATTGGTGCATCCAGGAATCGATAGCCAGTGAGGCAGACCTCAAGAAAATCGATTCAGCTGTCGACAATGATATTGCTGAAGCAACCAGTCAGGCACTTAAAGCCTCTCAGCCAAATCCCGCGACTGTTCTGGATTATTTGTATTCACCTAAAATCGATCCAGCGTCAACAGCCTTCACTTCTGAACCAACGCCATCCGGCGATCCGGAAACCATGGTGACAGCAATTAACCATACATTACGGGATGAAATGACTTGTAATCCTCATATTGTGATGTTTGGAGAGGATATAGCGGACTGCAGTCGAACAGAATCGCTGCCGTCAGTGTCTGGCAAAGGTGGCGTATTTAAAGTTACCCATGGACTTCAGCGAGCATTCGGGGAAGACCGAGTCTTCAATACACCGGTAGCCGAGGCCGGTATTGTTGGCCGTGCTCTAGGCATGGCAATACGAGGAATCAAGCCGGTAGTGGAAATTCAGTTTTTCGACTATATCTGGCCGGCAATGATGCAGCTCCGCAACGAAATCTCCATGTTGCGCTACAGGTCGAACAACACCTACGCGTGCCCTATGGTAATTCGTGTGCCCATTGGAGGCTATTTGCGGGGAGGATCGCTTTATCACAGTCAGTCAGGCGAAAGTATTTTTGCGCACTGCCCAGGCCTGCGGATCGCCTACCCATCGAATGCAGAAGATGCGAGTGGACTGCTTCGCACTGCTATTCGATGCGACGACCCCGTGCTCTTTTTTGAACATAAACACCTTTACCGACAGACTTACAATAAACGTCCGTATCCTGGGCCGGATTACACTATTCCGTTTGGACAGGCTGCGACCCGCCGTGAGGGTCATGACATTGTCGTCGTAACGTGGGGTGCTCTTGTACAGCGGTCGTTACTGGCCGCCCAGCAAGCGTTGGAAGACGACATCAGTGTCATGGTGCTCGACCTGCGCACCATCGCCCCTTACGATTGGGAGAGTATTGCCAGTGCGATTCAACAGACAAACCGAGTCGTCATAGCCCACGAAGATCAGCTTACTTGCGGTTTTGGCGCTGAACTTGGGTCTCGGATTGCTGATGAACTTTTTGATTGCCTAGATGCGCCAGTCAAGCGCGTTGCCGCCCTCGATTGTCCCGTCGGCTACCACCCGATTCTGGAAGAACAGATCTTGCCGCAAACTAACGACATCCTGAAAGCTATCCAAGAGGTTGCTCGTTATTAAGTGCCTGACCAGCCTGTCGACCGCTAGACCGACCTCGTGACGCGCTGGATCTTCGTCAGCCCTACACCAACAAGAATCGCGAGAGCACCCGCCACCTTGGCGAAACCAATGGGTTCATGCAGCCAGAGGGCAGCAATGATCATTGCCGGCACGGGAACGACATTCCCGTAAATAGATGTACGGGCACTACCGATGCGCTGCACCGCTGTGCACCAGATCAAATATGACACAACAAGTGCAAAGACGGCGGAATACGTAAGGCCAGCCCACGCGGTTCCACTAATGGTCATCCAGTCAATTTGTACGAGGTCGACAAACCCAAGCGGAAGAAATAGCACTGTGCCAATAATAAAGGTGCAGGCAGTAACAACTAACGGTGAATGTTTTGTGAGTAATTTTTTTGCAAACACCGTGTAGACTGCCCAACACAATACCGCTCCTAACATAAACACATCGCCGAGAACAGAATCCAGAGCAACACTCGCTTGACGACCGACAATAAGATAGAGCCCTGCAAACGAGAGACTGATTCCCAACCAATGCACGGCTGACACCTTGGCGGAGCCGCGACAGAGCATGACGAGGGCGACAAACACGGGTGTCAGTCCCAGAATTAATGAACTGTTGGACACACTTGTTCGCACGATGCCTTCAATGAAGCAAAGCTGATAAAAGAAGTGTCCGACAATTGCTAGACCTACAAGTGTTGGCCAGTCACTCCGTGGTGGTAATGGTTCTCGATAAAATCGCAGGAGTCCCAGAAATAGGATTGCTGCAATGCCCATCCGTATTGTGTTAAACGCGAAGGCAGGAAATTCGCTAATCGCAACCTTGACTATGCTGAAATTACTGCCCCAGAAGATGGTCATCAACAACAACAAGCCATCAATGGGTGTTACGTGCGGACGCATATGACGACAGGTGAGCCGAATACGATTCGACTCACCCGATTCGCCTCCAATAATTATCCGCCGAACGGCTTCACGAAAAAGAGAATCAGGGAAATAAGTAGCACGTAGATCACGAGCGACTCGATTAGCACGAGACCCAGAATCAGCACAAACCGAATCTCTGGAGCTGCGTTTGGATTTCGCGCAATCCCTTCAGCTGCAGCGGCCAAACCACGTGACTGAGCGAGCGTGCCAAACGCTGCTGCAATAGCCAACGCGAATCCTGCCGTAATGATGGACCACTTACTCAACTCTCCCAAATCGAAGCCTTGGGCGGTCCCAGCTTCTTGTGCGTACAGTGGCGAAATAAGCCCTGTTGCCATCACCAGTAACATTAACATCCACGTAAACCGTGTATTCACAAGCATAGCCTCCTCAAAATCAAAATAAACACACCATTACATTCATCAAGAAATAATTTACCGCGCAGACCCACCTAGGTTGAGCGAAACGCAGATGTTACGCATGCACGGCAACAGCTCCACCGTCAGCAGATTCCTCATCTTCATGGTCATGATCGACTGTTACTGCTCCTTGGAGGTAGATCATTGTCAGCATTACAAAAATAAACGCTTGTAATGAACCCGTAATAATGCCCATGAACATCATCGGTAACGGTACAACCAACGGTACGATCAGGAATAAGATCATGATCACCAGTTCTTCACCAAACACGTTACCGAATAACCGAACGGCCAAGGACAACACTCGGGATAAGTGACTAATGATTTCAATCGGGAAAAAAATTGGGGCAATCCACATTGGTGCCCCTGGTGGAGCTGCAAAATGTTTAAGGTAAGCGATCGGACCTTGTTCTCTCACACCATGCCAATGGTAGTAAACGCAGACTGTAAGAGCGCAGCCGAGTGTGACATTAATATTACTGGTCGGCGCCATTAATCCAGGAATGAGTCCCATCAGATTACCCAGCGCAATGAATAACCCCACCGTGCCAACAAGCGTTAGGTAAGCCGGGCCTTTCGGTCCAACAATGTCCAGCAATAACGTCCTGAGTGCGCTTAACCCATCTTCAAAAACCAGTTGCACCGGCCCAGGATTCTCAGCACTAAGATTACGGCTAAGTATGGAACCGACAGTGCCCACGACGCCAATAATTAACAACGCCATAACTAAATAATCAGGAATGAGGTCGCTTTCGGCAGAACTGTGCAGTCCGAACATGCTAAAAATTGGAGTAAGGACAGGCTCAAAAACGGCATTCACCGCCTTGACAATCAATAATTCGTGGATCAGGTTTTCCATGTAGTAGTAAGTGTCTTTACGAAGACATCCTGCTTTTCGAAACTACCCGAAAGCTTTCGAGTGCGATTGCGAAAACCACGCAGGAGGCACCCACAAATAATCCCAGAGCATGCAGGCGAAAACGAGCAATCATAACGTACCCGATCAAACCGAGTAAAGCATACCGTAGGACGAATTTTGCCATCACCGTAGCTATCACGCGACGACTCGTCCGATTTTCAACACCTCGCGCCTGTCCTCCCACGCGAGTAAGCGCGGAGACCATACCGTCAACAACTAACTTAATTACGCTGTAACTGACTCCAGTCACAGCCCCACCCGCAAGAATTCCGATCACTGCATCAAGTCGATCAGCCGCAACCAACCATGCAATCGCTGCAAATCCAATGCAGGCAACAATTGCATCCCGTTCAATTCGACGCAGTGCCGGGTCCGCCTCCTTGCCGATCATTCAAGAAGCTCTCCGAAACCCTGAAGACATTGAGGACTCCAGCCGTCACACCTAAAAAGAAGAACACCAGGAAAAACCACGGAGATGAACCGAGCCAACTATCAAGTAAATACCCGAATCCTGCTCCCATCGCCACGGCTAGAACAAACGAGAGGCCGACTGCACTAAGTGCCCCGACTGTTTG
>DODG01000137.1 GCA_003509065.1 Acidobacteriota bacterium | reverse complement strand
ATGACCTGGATGGATTTGCTAGTGTGGTCGATATTACGCCGACGTTCTTGGACGTTGCTAATGTGGAACACCCTGGGACGGAATACCGTGGGCGAGAAATCTACCCAATGCGAGGACGTTCGCTACTACCTTACATGAGCGATAGTCTGAATGTTCCATACGGCGACGACGATCCGGTTGCGTTTGAAATCTACGGACACAAAGTTGTTTTTATGGGTCCGTGGAAAGCTGTTCAGTTGCGCCAACCGTGGGGTCAAAGCATTTGGCGCCTATACAACTTAAATCTGGATCCTGGTGAACAGCAAGACCTCGCGCACGACGAGCCTGAGGTGTTAACGACACTTATCGAAGCGTATGAGAGTTTTGCGAAAGAAAATGGTGTGGTGAATGAGCCAGCCGATGTCCCACCCTTTCCTTACAAGCCTGGTCATCTTGGGGACCTAATTGCTGAACGTTAGACTTTGTTGCTGAAGCGTGAAGCGATCATTTTTGACGCGTGTTGTCCTGTGAGCAAGAGGGCCAATCCAAGGGCTAAGGAAATGCCTGCGATTGAAGCAGCAGAAACCGTTCCCATCGAGACGACAACGACCCGATAGGTTCCTCTCACCCAGAACAAATATTGGACTGCTACATTAGCAACGATAATCTTATTTAGACGTCCAGCGTAAGCACACATAATTAGAGCCCACGCCACCAGAAACAGGTTGGCGGGCAATTTTGCGAAGACCGTACCAAGGCCTGCTGTGTATTGGGGCTCCCAGCAATCCCAACACGCGAGACGCATAAGCCACATCCATAGGCGATGGACAGCTGGGTCAAAAGTCCAGAAAAGCATCATCAAGGCATAGTCTTTATGAAGAAGAAAATTTCTCTGCCGGGCGTACACCACTGCCAGCGTCGTATTAATCGCTACCCCAAAGCCCATGATCCAGGTGTAAATACCTGCTTGAAAGAAAGGGCCGTCTACGCCTTCGCTAAAATCATGAATAAAGGTCCAAACCCAGCCACCAGCGAGTGCGGTACCGACAATTGCGGTAAAGGCGACGACCCTGCCATTGATGCGATGGGTCTTACGTCGTGATGTTTTGTCTCCAGTCAGTAGTTGGATACCGACGAGGCATAGCCAGATAGAGGTTAAGACGATATGGACCCACAGAGCTGCGTCAACGTCGATGTGGGGTTTTTGTTGATTGACTGACCAGACAACTCCTGTAGTCAGAATGATGTAAAGAGAAGGGGCAAACCCTGCCGCGCCCATCAGCAATAGCAGGAGACCTCCTCGTTTATACGCGACAGTTTGCCGGCGATCGTTTGCTGATTGATTTGAAAAAATCCAGGATGCGTTCTTGGGCTTTAATAAAAACCAGATTGCTAGGACTATACAAGTCCAGGTAATCACAGCTAATACCAGAGGGAATTCTCTTACGAAAAATCCGGTATTTGTCATTTGTCTGGTCTTCTTAAAAAACAATTTGTAAGAGCCATGTTCACTGTACCCAGATCACGTGTCTCGCTGCAGGTGTCTGTAATGAAGCGTACAGAAGGTATCTTATTCTTCGGGCTAAAGTTTACTTTTTTTATTGTTAATGAGTTACCGATACTTGGTGAACAAGGGCTCTACAATTAAGTCATGTTATGAACTCAATTAACGCACTGCAAATGGTAGAATTTTGGATGGGTGAAATAGGATTGGATGGGTAAGGCTTAGATATGCAGGAATATATATCCAAACTGTTAGACCGAAATGAAATGCGCATCGTTGACCGTGAGGTTGACCCCAAACACGAGCTAGCAGCAGTCGTTGCTAGATCTCAAAAGGAAAGCGCACTCCCCATTTTGTTTAGACGGGTCCAGGGAACTGAGTTCCCTGTGGTATGCAATCTTTACGGCAGTAGGTCTCGCCTGAAAGAAATGGTTGGTGCCGGTGATAGAGGGTTTTGTGAACACTGGGCGGAAACGATTAACGACGCGATGTTGCTGGGTGATGATTATCCGACAGTTGTGGATATGTCCGGGGAACTTCAGACGGGCCAACTTTCAGATTTGCCGCAAATAGTCTGGCGCGAGAAGGACGCCGGACCTTACATCACTGCCGGTGTTGCAATTGCTAAGGACCCTGAAACTGGCGTGCCAAATATAGCTTTTAGTCGGGCGATGATGATTGATGATAAGGAAATGCGTTGTTGCATAGATGTGGTGCAGGATCTTGCCAAGTATCACGCGAAAGCAGCAGCCATGAATAAACCATTGGAAATGGCTTGGTTAATTGGTGTCTCGCCGGCCGTATTCATGGCCGCATGCACCTCGATCTCTCTTGACCAGGATGAACTGAAAATTGCGGCTCAGCTGAATGGGGGCGCTTTACCGATGCGTCAGTGTCAAGAGCTGGATTTATTGATTCCAGCGGACACCGGAATCGTTATCGAAGCACGGATCCGTCCTGACGAGCGCCGACCGGAAGCCCCATTTGGTGAGTTCATGGGTTATTACTGTAAAGAGAACAGAGGTTATGTCGCTGATATTGCGGCAGTAAGTTGGCGCCCTGGGTCATACTTTCAGGGATTATTATGCGGTTCAAGAGATGACCTCACGGCGATCTACGCGACTTATGCAACTCGGGTATACCGGAACCTAATTGGAGAGCTTCCAGGGATCATTGATGTTGCCTGTAACACCACGCTGTACTGCACCATTGTGAAGATCGATAAACAGTATGAAGGCCATCCGCAGCACGTCATGCTTAAGGTGTTCGCGACAAATCCTCATTACAATTTTGCCTGCATGGTGGTAGACAGTGATATCGACATTAATAATCTCAACGATGTGTGGTGGGCCTTTTTGGCGCGTGGTCCGGTCGATAAGCGCACCATGTTGATTGACAACATACCGGGGGGATATGAATACCCTGAGGACAACCTGCACAGGGGGCGAATCGGGATTGATGCTACTGCACCCTATGGCAGGCTCGATGAGTTCCGACGGACCAGCACTCCAGGGGAAGACACGCTGAATCTCTCTGATTACTTTGCTTAAGGATTACAGCCGATGATCAGGGCCTGCCTTTTTTCCCTCTTGGTTGGGATGTTTGTTTCGGCTGCCTATGCACAGGTCCTTCCGAACTCCCGTTTAGCAGCACCCCCTTCTCCGCCGCCTGGGTTCTTACCGCCACCGCTCCATCCGAGAGGGGTGACGCTGGAAACACGTGTATTGGGTGATGGCGTTTATGCGCTTATGTCGAATAGGCCGTTTACCGACAACGCCGGGTTTATCGTTGGTTCGAACGAGGTCTTGGTTATCGACTCTCACTTTAACGGGGCTATGGGCAGGCAAATCATTGAGGCAGTGCGTCGTGTATCGGATTTACCCATCAAGTATTTGCTAAACACCAATGCCTTCGGAGACCACGTCTTCGGTAATTACGTGTTTTCTGACGATACGATCATCGTCGCGCATCAGAGCACTATAAATGCGCTCAAGATATCAAGCGTTCAAGGAATGTCGCAGACGATGGCGCGTACTGTCGGTGGTGACATTTCTGTGTTTGACGGCGTTGAGTTACGACTTCCAGATGTTGGTTTCCATGGATCTTGGGAGATTGATTTAGGCGGCAAGGTTGTCCAAATGTATTGGTTTGGAAAGGGCATGTCGCCCAACGACAGCGTGGTCTTCGTGCCTGACGCGAATGTCGCCTGGACCGCAAATTTGATTTTTGGCAAAGGCACGATTCCATGGGCTCGTTCGGGCGATATCTTGGCTTATCAAGAAACGCTTCGGAACTTTTCAGAAGCCTTGCAGCCGGCAACGATTGTCCCTGGTCACGGCGAGATTGTGAGCGGCGATTTGGTGCGCAGTTATCGGCAATATCTGGCGGAGATACGGGTGTTGTCTGAGCAAGCTGTTGCTGCAGGGATCACGATCGACGACTTTGTGGCCACGGCTCATGTGGATCCTAATTACGAGATCGAGCCGTCACTTCAGGGTTTAATGACGGGTTTTCATCGATGGAATTTAAAAGTTGCTTTTAATGAAGTGAACCGCTGACCGCCCAGCGTTGACAGCCCCGGAAATACTGAGTGCGCAGCTCCGCCTCTACCCGCCTTCGATGGCGGGAATAAAGTGTATTTCACTGTCTTCGTCAAGAGTGGCGTAAAGACCAAGATGGTCAACCGAACCGTTGATGGCAACGGTCATTCCAGGGGTGAGCATATCTCCTTCACGTAACTGCTCCCCGAGGCCAGAGTATTTATTGTCTAATGCTCGAATTACCTGGCGGATGTTGGAGCCTGAGATTTCAACTCGTTCGCTGCCATTGGTGAAATGCTGTAGGTGAGCTGGTATCCAGATCCGATTCATGATCCGCGCTGTTTCTTCTTTAATTTTTCCAAGACGGCCCCGGGCGTCATGGGTAAGGCTGTCATTCGGATTCCGACGGCATCATACAGAGCGTTTGCAAGAGCACCAGCTGGTGGCATGATGGAAGATTCTCCGACACCGCGAACACCAAAAGGATGGTTCGGGTTGGGAGTCTCTAATATTACGGTCTCGATGTCCGGCAGGTCTAGGGACGTGGGCATTCGGTAATCCAAGAGCGTCGTGTTCAAGAGGTGTCCTGCTTCATCGTACTGGTAGGCTTCACTTAAAGCCCAGCCAACTCCTTGGGCTACACCGCCTTGCATTTGGCCGGACACATAATCTGGATGAATGGCCTTGCCGACGTCCTGAAAAGCCGTGTAGCGTTGTATTTCAATTTTTCCAGTCTCAGTATCCACATCGATATCGACGAGGTGGGCAGTCAACTGCGCCCCATTGGATTTTGGTGTCACACTGGATTGCACGGTGATGGGTCCACCAAGCTTTTCGAGTAGATGAGCCATCTCTGTGAATGTAAGCGTTAAGGTGGAATCTTTCTGATGGTTAAACACTCCGTCAGAGAATGTCACGTCAGTTTCATCAACATCCCAGTAGAGAGCTGCTCGTTCCGTCATCTGCCTCAGTAATTGCTGGGCCGCCTCGTAGACGGCAAGACCGGTAGAGTGTGTGGTTCGGCTACCAACAGCCATAAAGGAAAATGCGATGGAGTCGGTATCAGGAATGGACACGGAGATAGAAGATACCGGTATGCCAAGGGTCTCCGCCGCTTGCATGGCCAGTGTCATTCGTGTGCCGCTAAGATCCGGAGTGCCGACGGAAAGCTTGACGCTACCATCAGGGTTAGCCGTAAGCACGGCACTAGACGTCATGCCAGCGCCAAACCACATTGCGTACGCGAGACCCCGTCCAGGATTCCTACCTGTAAGAGGCGAGGTAAAGTGTGGATGTTTTTGGACGGCTTTTAGTAATTCTTTTCCGCCAATTTTCTGGCAAGGGATTCCCGTGATCATGCGGTCGCCCGTCACCATGGCATTTGTGAGTCGTAATTCCAGTGGGTCAAGTTCCAGTTTACGCGCCAGAATATCTAGCATTGATTCCATCGCAAAGTTAACCGGCAGACCACCTGGTGCTCGGTACTGTTTCATTTTTGGTTTATTCAGAAGCACATCATGGCCCAGTATTTGTTGGTCTGGTATGTTGTATCGTGCTGTGGCTTGCAGCGCGGCGGAGGTAACAGGTCCACCTGGATAGGCACCCGCTTCATAGGCGAGAGTTAGGTCCGCTCCGAGCAAAGTTCCATCCTTCTTGGCAGCAAGTTTGACCCGAATGTTTGCACCCGGGCTAGGACCCGTGCCACGTAACATGTCAGCACGAGACATCGCTATTTTGACCGGCCGTCCGGTTTTTTTAGCAAACATCGCAGCAATGGGTTCAATGTAGACTTGGTCCTTGCCTCCAAAGCCGCCGCCGATTTCCATCGGGGTCACTTTCACTTTGTTCAAGGGATGTCCCAAGATAAACGCCAACTGTTCACGAATGGCAAAATGTCCCTGAGTGCTGGTCCAGACACTCATGATGTCGTTGTGACTCCATTCTACGGTGACCGAGTGAGGCTCGATATATCCCTGATGTAAACAGCGAGTCTGAAAGTTTTCTTCTAGAACGTGATCCGCGTTTTGAAATGCACGGTCAGCATCCCCGAGCTTGAGTTTAAAGCTGCCAGCATTGCTGTGGGATTTTTCGGTTTGCAGTATGAAGCGACCCGGCGAAAACGTTTCATGCAGAACAGGCGCATCATCTTTCAGAGCGTCTTCAATTTCTAGTACTGGTTCGAGTATTTCGTAATCGACCTCAATCAGTTCTAGGGCCTGTTCCGCAATGTGGTAGTTGTCAGCGACAGCTGCTGCCACTGCATGACCATCATAGAGAGTCTTGTCACGCGCGATACAGTTTTCAGCAAGGTCTCTGATGTCGATTGTACTGGCACCACCATGAGGAATGACCGTGGATTCAAGTTGTGGAAAGTCTCCACCGGTCAAGACACCGTGAACGCCTGGCAATGCGCGCGCTTTACTAGTATCAATACCTTTAATGATGGCGTGGGCATGAGGGCTTCGCAAAATCTTGCCAAATAACATTCTTGGTAGATAAATGTCATCAGCAAAACGTGCACGACCGGTGACTTTCTCGATGCCATCAGGTCGTTCGGGTGTCGTGCCAATCACCTTGTAATCAACCTGACCCTCAGCGTGTTTCATGGCTTCTGGTGTAGCTCTTTCGCAGCTTGAGCAACAGCTTTAATAATCCTGGTATATCCAGTGCATCGACACAGATTATTGGCCAACCAAAGTCGAATTCTTTCGTTGGATGGAAGAGGTTCGTGTGCCAATAAGTCTTTGGCTGCCATGAGGAGACCTGGAGTGCAGTAGCCGCATTGCAAGGCTGTTTCTCGGATGAACGCCTGTTGCAGAGGATGGAGTCTGTCTCCATCAGCCAAACCTTCAATGGTTTCAATGGTTGCATTTTCTGCTTCAACCCCAAGCACGCAGCATGAATTGACGGACACACCATCCAGAATGACTGTACAAGCGCCACAGTTACCGTCATTACAGCCTTCTTTGGTGCCAGTTAATTGCAATCTATCTCGCAATATTTCAAGCAAGCTTTCTCGAGGTTCACAGAAGAAGTTTTCTTCTTGACCATTAATGACAGTGGTAATCCGTGTGGTGTAGTCAGTCATCAGTAACCGTCCCACCAGCCCTGCGTACAGCCTTTTCAAGGGCACGTATTGTCATAATTCGTGTCAAGTCTCTGCGTTGGTCCGCTGTGCCTCGCATGTCACTAATGGGTTTAGCGCAAGACATGGCAACATCTCCAGCATGGTCGATCGTTTCACGATTGACAGGCTTATTTTTAATGGCATTACCAGCTTCGCTAACGAAGAGCGGCGTAGGGGCTACAGCACCAATGGCAATTCTCACGTCGACGAATCGGGTATGACTAGCGTCTAATTCAACTTCGGCAGCGGCATTGACTACCGCTATATCCATTTCATTACGCGGAATGAAACGGTTGAAGGCTCCGCCACTGTGTTTAGGTGGAGGAGGCAAGTGTAATTGTAGAAGCAGTTCATCGTCTGCAAGCACGGTTTTGCGAGGACCTAGACAAAAATCTTTCACTGGAAGTGTTCGTGTGCCTCGTGAGCTCACAATTGTAGCAACAGCTCGCATTACGATAAGCGTAGGGACGCTGTCGGCACTTGGCGATGCGTTACACAAATTACCGCCTACTGAGGCACGTCCCTGAATGGATGTGCCGCCGATCAGGCTTGCTGAGTCAATGAGAGCAGGGTAAATATCCGCTACCTGGCGGTTCTCCCAAATACGTCGACAGGAGGTTGCGGCACCAAGGGTGAGTCCATCATTCTCAAGTTTTATTTCGACCATTGTGGGAATCTTCTTAGCGTCAATAACGACTGCCGGACGCAAATTACCTGACCGCATACCCACAATGAGGTCTGTGCCTCCTGCGAGCAATCGCGCATCGCGCCCGTAACTGGTCATCATGGCTGTCAGTTCGGTTACAGAAGACGGTTTCTTAAAATCGAAATTATGCATAAGGTGGTGACCTAGACTGTCAGGAACGCCACATTCGGTTAATCCACGAATACGTATTCTGGTAGAAAGGCTGATACCAGCCAGTTTGGTGGGCTGACGACTTCATTGATCTTAAGGTCGACACAAACCGAACACAACACATAAGCTTCTTCTCGACTTAACCCTTTTTCACTTACAAGGTAATCGATCATGTAACGCACAGCTCTTTGTGAACATTCATAGAGATCTGGACCATGCGCCGTGGTCGCAAACAATTCACTATTGGTAGTTGCGTTGTTGACCGAACCATGAACCCTTAACTGTGGTTCCGAAATGTGGTAGGAGTCCAGCAATTTAAAACGTAATGTGATCTTGGCCGCCATTTCAATGGCAGTGATGCACACTTCACCATCACCTTGGGCGGCATGGGCATCACCTACACAGAACAAGCCACCTTCGACGAACACTGGTAGGTACACAGTGCTGCCGGCGCACAGATATTTAATGTCCATGTTTCCACCGTTCTGGCGGGGTGGGATAGTGCTGTGTGGTCCAGAGTCTTCCAAGGCGGTGCCTAAAATTCCAGGAAAAGGCATGATGGCGACCGCGATATCTGTTCGCTGTTTCATTCGGGCCATTGTTTGGTCCGACAGGTCCCATATCTGGAGATAGTGGTTCGGGAATTCTTCCTTAGGCAGCAGACCACGACCGGGTCGTATTGCCGTCCAGCCAAATCCTAGACTAGGACGAACCTCAAGGATTTCAACGGCTAAGGTATCGCCTGGTTTAGCCCCGCTTATATGAACAGGGCCAGTGAGCGGATGGCCCACTAAAGGCCCCTTTTCCTTTACGTCGTTTGCTGTAGAGTTTTCGCTGTAATAATGATCCGCAGAATCTCTCGTATCAAAGACTACGGTGTCACCTGACTCGATTGTGAGTCTAGCCGGAGTGCTGTGGTCCCAGCTGTAAGAGACCACGCTATCATTGAGATAGTGTTCCACGGTTCTACAAAACCTTTGGCCACACAACCCATCCCGAGGCACAACGCCAGGAATAGGACTTTACATAATCGAGTACTGTTGCAGGGCCTTTGGTCGCCGCCATTACAAGAATCCATGCTATTAATTCCACGGTACCACCAGAACCTGCCTCTTCCATTTTCTCGAAGGTGCATTCTCTGAGCACCTTTTCGTGGTCGCCTTCAGCCATCAGATCGAGAAACCATTGATCAAAGTCATCATCGATGTAGAAATAGCGCGGTCCTCCAGGTTCGTGGGAAAGGCCGCCAGACCCTACCAAGACCACGCGGTCGTCACTCGGAAAACTTTGGACGACCTCACGCATTAATTTACCAACTTCGTATACTTCTACTGGAGTAGGGATAGGAGGACATGCAGCATTAATACTGATAGGGACTAACTTCATTTTGTTGTCAGGATTAAGCCAGCATGTAGGAACGGAAATTCCATCGTCAAATTTCATATCTCGGAGATGCGCCGTAGAAAGCCCCTTTTTCGCACAGGCATTGACAATGTAACGGGCAAGTTCCGGGTGACCAGCCACACGATATTTTTCTTCTTGGTTTAACCAACTGTCATACCAGTCAGCTGGCCCAACGTGTTCGGACCCAATACCTACGGTGTAGGAAGGCAGGTTGTTAATTGGCCAGTTAAGCAAATGATCATTCGAAAATACGATCATTACATTCGCATCTCTATCCGCCATGTAAGCTCGCATCTTAGAAAAAGCATTAATAGCAGCTTCCTGTTGATCCTCCGGTGCGTCCTTAAACCAACCTAACAGACCAGGGGTATGAGTGGTTGCCATAGCGCCGACGATTTTAGCCATTCTTTTCCTCCGCCACGTCCCATTTGCTCCCACCGATAGCGGCCTTAGATTCTTCTGGAAAGGCTTTCTGGTAGGCGGTCAAAGCTGGGTGGGTATTAGTCATTCCAGTTTCTCCGTAGGTAAGTCGAAGAATGTGTGGAATGAGGTACTGGTGTACGCCAATGTCCATAAGAACCTTTGGATTGGGTTCACCCATGAGTGCATCTATTTCAATCTGACTCAGACCAAATTCCCTGCATACTCCTTCTCGGTCAGTATTCCAACGTTTCCGAAGTTCAGGATCTTTCCGGACGTAATAAACCATTTCGTTGGTTGGAAGTGTTTTATCTACGCGTTCGACATTGCCCATTGCCTTCTCCGTCACTCTGAAAATAAACAAAAAAAATTAGCTGTCTTTATAGTTTAACTCTAATGTTTACCTGGGACGATTAAACCATCGTTCGTCCAGCGGTCAAATATCTCTAGCGCTTTCTCTGTAAACCGCTTGTCATTGATGTGATGATCGAGAGGATGATATTCGACAGCGGTTGAAAGTTCCGCTTCAATGGTCTGTGAAAACGCTGCGAGTCCATCAGGGTCACTAAAGGGCTGTCCCACACGGTCCCATTCATCAATACCTTGCAGCGGCATGATAAATGCTGTCGGCCCAATCGCCTGATTGAGTTTTTCGGCTATCGTTTTAGCAGCATTTTCTTTTTCTTCCTTCGTCAAGATGGCAGAAGAAATTAGTCGATTATGCACGTGAATTTCTCTTTCACGGAGCAGTTGATGCGGAGCGTCCCAAGTCTGGAAATCTACCAGGGTCACACCACCAGGTGCGACGATCTGCGGGATGCCATGCTTTCCAGCTCCTTGAAGACGTTCGTTGCCGGCACTAACAACGGAGCCCAGCTGCTGGTTGCTCACCTCGACCAGGCAAAAATCCAGGACGGCCGCTAATGCACCTTTAGCCAACATGGACTCCATAGCCCGTCCCCCCATACCGGTGGCATGAAAGACTGCGACATCATAGCCACGGTGCTCAAGTTCGGGTTTGAGTTCTACCATGTATTTGAGCGAGCTCTTCCCGAGTGAGGAGATGCCGACAATAGGCCGTTCGGCCACAAACGGGGTAGAGAACTGACATGCGCCAACAATGGCACTTGCAGCTTGTCTCAGTATCGATTGACAGATGGGATTGAGTCCGTACAAACCGCCCGACCACAAGATCATCATGACATCTGCAGAGATTCGGTCTGGCGAGAGCAAGGGAGAGTAGGCCACCGTGGAAGCGATTAACTTTGGGAAGCCCAGTGGTAGAGCGGCCACCACATCCAGCGCAAGGTCCGTGGCCATCGTGCCACCTATCGCGAGCACTCCATCGATTTTTCCGGATTGCTGCAGCGACTGAGCTAGCAACGCCGCGCCTTACGCTTGCCGAGTCATCGCGAGATTTTCGTTACCTAGGGCGATAATAGCTTCGTTAGTGGTATTAGCCGCAGCAGCCACATCATGTTTGCTGTAATCGGGTTCAAAGCTCGGAGTCCCTAGAATGCCGATATCCATGACGGCTGGGATCGCACCAGCTGCTTCAACACAGGATTTGAGAAACAGCAGCTCATCACTCTTGGTGTCAGCGGTACCGATAATCAGGATGACTCTCTTAGTCATGCTGCTTGGTTAGTGCAGATAATCCAGCGTCAATCGCGTCAAGGATGTTTTTGACGTGCTGATCTGTGATGATGAGAGGCGGCGACAAGATCATATTGTTTCCGGAAATGCGGACCATTACACCATTGTTGTAAATTTCCTGTCCAACGAGCGCCATCGAGTTTTTATCTAACGCCGTTTTTGCGCTTCTATCGCTAACTAGTTCCAAAGCATGCATCAGTCCAATGCCTCTCGCGTCACCGATCCAGCGATGCGCTTCTTTAAGTTTCGCCAGACCTTGGGCTAATTCTTTCCCTCGCAGACTAGAATTTGTCGCCAGGTCGTTTGTTTTTAGTTCTTCTAGGACAGCTAGCGCGGCGGCTGCTCCTACGGGATGACCTGAATAGGTGTATCCATGGTTGATTTCTCCTGCACCATCTGTGTTGGTCTCGAAAGTGTCAACGACCTTCTCGCTGATCATAGTGGCTCCCAGCGGAAAGTAACCGTTCGTGAGAGCCTTCGCAAGGCACATGAGATCAGGTTGCACATTCCATAATCGTGAGCCGGTCCAGGCTCCAGTGCGTCCGAACGCGGTAATGACTTCGTCTGCAATCAGTAAGATCCCGTGGTTGTCGCAGATTTCTCTGACGAGTGGCATAAAGCTGCTATCGGGCACGATAACTCCGCCTGCTCCTAAGACGGGCTCCATGATAACCGCCGCAACCGTGTCAGGACTTTGCGAGATGACCTCATCTTCCAATTGTTGGGCACAGAGTTGGGCAAGCCGATCTGATTTTTCTTCGTTAAATGGATTACGGTAGGTCCATGGGCAGGACACATGAAAACAACCGGGAAGGTAAGGTTCGTAATTGCGGCGAAATTTCACATTGCCGTTAATTGAGGCTCCACCAAAGTGAGTGCCGTGGTAGCCTTTTTTAAGCCCTATAAATTTGTAGCGATCTTTGTCACCACGTATTTTGTGGTATTGCCTAGCCAAGCGAAGAGCCGTTTCGACAGAATCTGAACCACCAGAAGTAAAAAAGGCTCTGCCCATCTGTTCCTCGCCAAACCAGTTGGTAAGGTTTCGGGATAATTCCAAGGTCTTGTCTGTCGTGACTCCACGAAAAGAAGAGTAATAGGGAAGTTCCTGTAGTTGCTGGGCGATAGCGTCTTTAATGCTTTGACAGGAATAGCCTAAGTTGACGTTCCACAGTCCGCCAACTGCGTCGAGTACCGTCTGGTTGTTAGCGTCTGTAATGAATACGTCTTTCGCCGATGTAATTGCAATTGGTGGATCATCCTGTACGCTTCCAGGATGTGTCATAGGCTGCCATAGTTCTTGCGCTTTTTTTTCCACGGAATTACTCCTACTCAACAGAGAGCAAATTTAATGCTTGCTGGTAGCTCTCTTTTGGTTGTTGGACTTTGAAATGTAGAGCTTGCATGCCCACGTTTCTCGCTCCCACAATATTGCGATATTGATCGTCGACAAATACACAATGCGATGCTGGGATGGCTAATTTATCAAGACATGTTTGGTACGCACGAGGATCAGGTTTCAGAATATTAGAGTAGCTGCCGTCGACTATCACGGTGAACAATTCCATGAACGGCAATTGCTTACGAAAGTTGGAGCCATAGAACAGATCTAGATCATTAGACAAGATGGCTAACCTGCAACCCATAGCACTTGCTTTCTTGATCGTCATCAAAGCTTCTGGACGAATAAATTGAGCGGGTTCTGCACCGCGTGATGCTTGGACAAATTCTGATACGGTGGTCCAGTCCTTGCCACAGAGCGAACCAACTTCCTGAGTGCGGATTATCCAGTAATCTCGTTCGCCTATTTCTTCTTTCTGAACAGCACACCAAAGTGGATCCGATTCGGGATCAAAGGGGCCGCGCCAGGTCAAAGTGCCTGCGGGCAGGCCTAACGTATGTTCGGTGAGTGCATGTGTTTCAAAAAGCGTGCGGCTAATAACGCCACCAAAATCTAATATCAAGGCTTTCTCAGTCATTAATTTGTGAGTTCTCGTTCGAGACAGAACGCAATTTGCGTCCAATAAATTTCTTGAATGATAAGAATGCCATAGGAGGACGAGGATTTTGTCAACCTACCACATGATATGCTGAAATCATTATATTGAATCGATGATAAGAATTATTGGATCGGAAAATATTTTGTTAGCGGAATCGTAATGATGACGAAAGCAACGACACTGGCGAAGTTAAGGGAACGTCCTGTGGCACCTGGCCAGCATCTGATTGATGGCGCCTGGACGGATAGTGTAGATGGGTCGACCAAGGAAGTGATAAGTCCTATTGACGGGAAACTTCTCACGCGCATTGCGACAGGCGGAGAGCAAGACGTTGATCTTGCGGTTAGAGCCGCTCGACGGTCCTTCGAATCGGGCGGCTGGTCGCTCATGTCACCTGCCCGTCGTAAGAATGTGCTGACTCGACTTGCGGATCTCATCGATTTACACAAGGAGGAACTGGCGGTACTGGGTGTTCGAGATAACGGCACTGAATTTAAGATGGCACTTAAGGCCGAGCCGGGCAGTGCTGCTGGGTCGTTTCGTTACTATGGAGAGGCCGTTGACAAGATCTATGGACAGATAGCCCCCACAGCTGAAGAGAGTATCGGCCTGATCTCCAGGGAGCCCGTTGGTGTTGTTGGTGCAATCGTTCCCTGGAATTTTCCTCTCATGATCGCGGCCTGGAAAATTGCCCCTGCACTCGCTGCTGGAAATTCTGTTGTATTGAAACCCGCTCAGTCGGCTTCTCTCAGTCTATTGCAACTGGCGAGACTGGCCATGGAAGCCGGCATACCGAAGGGTGTCCTCAATGTTGTTACTGGAAGCGGTAGCGTTGTTGGGGAAGCACTTGGCGTACATCCAGATGTCGACGTGCTCGCGTTCACAGGTTCCGGTGTAGTTGGCCGACGTTTGTTGAACTATGCTGCCCAGTCCAATTTGAAACGTGTGCATTTAGAGCTGGGTGGTAAATCACCCAATATTGTTTTTGCTGACGCTCCAGATATCGAGGCCGCGGTGGCGACCGCAATTAACGGGATCTTCAGAAACTCTGGTCAGGTATGCACTGCCGGTTCCCGATTATTAGTGCAAGAGACGATATATGAAGAATTCTTGGAGAAAGTAATTTCTGGGGCCGAGCAGTTAGTGGTTGGTGATCCGCTAGATCCCGCTACTGATATTGGAGCAGTGCACACTTTGGATCAGTTGAAGAACAATCTTGCGTATGTAGAGACCGCGACCGCTGAAGGTGCTGTGCTCCGTACGGGTGGAAAACGCATCCATGAAAGTAGCGGTGGTTATTACATGGAGCCAACGATTTTCAGCGAGGTCAGACCAGAAATGCGCATCGCTCAGGAAGAAGTGTTTGGGCCTGTTTTGGCGGTCACTTCGTTCACGGATGAACAAGAAGCTATTGAACTTGCGAACTCTACCTCTTATGGCCTGGCTGCTGCGGTGTGGACGGGTGATTTGTCACGAGCGCACCGCATGATTCGCAGTATCAAGGCTGGATTGATTCATGTGAATTGCTATGGTGGTTCAGATATTACGGTGCCTCTAGGGGGCATGAAACAGTCTGGCAGTGGGCATGACAAGTCCCTGTTGGCTTTGGATAAATATACCGAGATCAAAACGGCCTGGATCAGCTTAAACACAGGAACAAATTGAAACGGTGCGGTGAAGTAATTAACAACAGTTAACGGAGAGGAACAAATAA
>DODG01000403.1 GCA_003509065.1 Acidobacteriota bacterium | reverse complement strand
GTGTTGGTGGTTGCCTTTATGTCGGGATGTCGTAATACAACTATTCCTCCTGGTGAGTTAGATAGGTCAGCGGATTTCGTCGCCACTCCGGCAACATTTGTGGGTAGTCAAAAATGCAGCACCTGTCACATGCAGGAAACGCAGCTTTGGTCAAGCTCCCACCATGATCTTGCTATGCAATCCGCAAACTCGGACACGGTACTTGGAAATTTTAATGAAACAACTTTTACCCATTTCGGTGTTACTTCAACATTTTCAAAGCGCAACGGTGAATACTTTGTAAGGACCGAAGGCCAGGACGGGACACTTGAGCAATATCTGGTTGCCTATACGTTTGGCGTCGATCCACTTCAGCAGTACCTCATCGAATTTCCAGACGGTCGGATCCAAGCGCTGAGTATTGCCTGGGATTCGCGCCCAGGTGACGCTGGTGGCCAGCGCTGGTTCCACCTATATCCGGACGAACGAATTACCTATGATGATCCGTTGCACTGGACTAATCATTACCAGAATTGGAACTTCATGTGTTCAGAGTGCCATTCGACTGATGTCAACAAGAATTTTATTTTTGATGAAGATCGCTATGAAACAACTTGGTCGGAAATCGACGTATCCTGCGAGGCGTGTCATGGACCCGCCTCAAACCACGTTGCTTGGGCAGGCGCTACTGCGGTTACAAGTGAGGTAAACACCGACACATCGAAAGGGTTAACTTTCGGGCTCAAGAACGCACCGGCAGCTTGGATTATCGACATTGACACTGGCTTAGCAACACGCACTCCTCCACGTGAAAAACGTACTGAAATTGAAACATGTGCACGATGCCATTCACGTCGCTCGGTTGTGAGCGATCTGTACGTTCATGGACAACCCTTGATGGATACCCATAGTCCAGCATTGCTGGAAGACGTTCTTTACCACCCAGACGGTCAAATTCTTGACGAAGTCTATGTGTATGGGTCCTTTCTTCAGAGCAAAATGTACGCCGAGGGAGTGTCCTGTAGCGATTGTCATGATCCTCATAGCTTGCAAGTTCGCGGCACGGGTAATTCGGTTTGTAGTGGTTGTCACCTTCCAGATAAGTTCGACACGCCCGATCATTATTTTCACGAAGTCGGCTCTTCAGGCGCTAGTTGCGTAAACTGCCACATGCCAGAGCGAAACTACATGGTTATAGACGGTCGTCGGGATCACAGTTTGCGGGTTCCTCGTCCCGACCTGTCTTTGGTTTTGGGGACACCGAATGCGTGCAACAGTTGTCACACCGAAGAATCTATTGAGTGGGCTATGGCGGCGGTTACTGAATGGTACGGTTCTAATAAAACTGTGGCATCGCACTATGGTGAAGCAATTTATGCTGGTCGAAACGGACTGTCAGGTGCCGCACAGGCACTTAGGCAACTGGCAGATGATCCAGACATGCCTGGAATCGCACGCGCGTCGGCGCTCTCGCTGCTCGAGGGCTACTTCAGCGCAGTGGATTTACCGCTGTTACGACGGGCGCTTAATGATGATGATCCGATAGTTCGGGCAGCTTCGGTGTCGGCAAGTGAGGCGCTTCCACCTCCGATGCGTGCAGAATTGGTAGTTCCGCTCTTGTATGACCCTATCCGTGCAGTTCGTTTACAGGCAGGTCGTGTGCTCGCTTCGGTCTCGACAAACGTGTTGTCTGGGAGCCAGATGTCGAGGTTAAACCAGGTTCTCGATGAGTATCGAGCTTCACAGTTGGTCAATGCAGACAGGGCCGAGGCACACCTTAATCTTGGTGTTTTACATACGCAATTGGGCGAGTTCGACGAAGCCGAGCAGTACTATCAGACTGCGTTGAGCCTTGACCCTTCCTTTATGGCGGGCTATCTGAATTTGGCTGACCTGTATCGACAGCTAGAACGGGACGAAGAAGGTGAGGCGGTGCTCCGCGAAGCACTGGCCGGCACGAATGATCCAGCACCGGTTGAGCATTCACTTGGTTTGCTACTCGTTCGTCAGAAGCGTTTACCCGAGGCGATCAGAGCTCTTGGACGGGCGGCGGAATTGCGACCGGAGATGGCAAGATATGCTTATGTATACGCAGTGGCACTTGAATCAGTTGGTGATGTGGAGTCCGCACTCTCGGTGTTGTCAGCCGCTCATACACGCGTTCCGGAAAACCGTGATCTATTGATTGCATTAGTGACGATGCATCGGGAAAGCGGATCACATGAATCAGCCGTTGAGTACGCTCGTAAGTTGTTCGCACTTACGCCGCAGGATCCTGCCGCTCGTCAACTACTCCAACAACTTGAGTCGACACAGCCGTGACGTTCCGGGGCGAAGCCGGTTGTAAAAGTTGAGGAGTAGGTGGGAGTCATACTAAATCCGGTCAGGCGTACTACTAATGCCGTCACTGTTCTATAGAATAGTAGATGATTAATTGGCAGACAGGCATGACGGCCTGTGCTCGGGTGAGTGGTATTGGAGTGAGTTCATGACAGGCAGCAATAAGGTAAAAAGCGTCTTTGCCCATGAAATTCTCGATAGTCGGGGCAACCCAACGGTGGAAGTGACAGTCACCGTAGGTGGCGGCGCCGCCGGACGTGCGGCAGTTCCATCTGGTGCGTCCACGGGTACACAAGAGGCGGTCGAGTTACGAGATGGCGACACAACCCGGTACCTTGGAAAGGGAGTCCTACGAGCTGTTGCACACGTTAACACGGAGATACGAGAAACACTGCTTGGGATGGACGTGACGGACCAAGCGAGAATTGATGACACCTTGATTGCTCTAGACGGAACGGCGAATAAATCGCGTCTTGGAGCTAACGCCATCCTGGGAGCTTCCCTTGCTGCCGCGAAGGCAGCAGCAGCTGTTTCTGGCGTGTCGCTTTATACATACCTGGGAGGCGAAGCGGCTCGCGTGTTACCAGTGCCAATGATGAATGTGTTGAACGGGGGAGCGCATGCTGACAATAACCTCGACATTCAGGAATTCATGATCATTCCGGCGCGGGCAGAAACTTTTACTGAAGCCGTGCGAATGGGCACAGAGATCTTTCATCATTTACGGACGGTGCTACGTGATCGCAAATACAACACTTCGGTTGGTGACGAAGGTGGATTCGCACCGAACTTACAATCAAATGAAGACGCCTTGGATGTGCTTCTGGTGAGCGTGGAACAAGCCGGGTATCGACCCGGCGAAGATGTATTCTTTGCGCTTGATGTAGCGGCTAGTGAACTGTATGTAGATGGTCGCTATCGGCTGGTCAATGAGACGGTTGCTGAACGTAGTTCGGCAGACATGGTCGATTGGTGTCGGCACCTCGTCGATAGGTACCCAATCATCTCGATTGAGGATGGGCTTGCAGAGAATGATTGGGATGGCTGGGCGAAGTTGACGGCAGCCCTTGGCTCAAGTGTACAACTCGTTGGCGATGATCTGTTTGTAACAAATACCAAGATTCTCGCGCGAGGTATCCACGAAGGTGTCGGCAATTCGATCTTAATCAAGCTCAACCAGATCGGGACGCTTACGGAAACTCGTGCTGCGATTGAGATGGCGCGGCAGGCATCCTACACGGCGATTATCTCGCATCGGTCTGGCGAAACTGAAGATACGACTATTGCTGACGTTGCTGTGGCATACAACGTTGGCCAGATTAAGACAGGCTCCCTCTCCCGGTCGGATCGCACTGCGAAGTACAATCAACTGCTTCGCATTGAAGGTGAACTGGGCACGCGAGCTGAGTATCCAGGCCTAAGTGCATTCCACCCAGCATCCGATACTAGTACTAGTGCATAAGATTCGATTGCAGGATTTGTTTGTGCTGATGTTGGGGCTATGCTTGGCTGCCTGCGGGCAGG
>DODG01000133.1:1817-3222 GCA_003509065.1 Acidobacteriota bacterium | reverse complement strand
GGGCACTGTACCTATCGCCAGCAGTCCGAGCAGGTACCCCCTCAGGAGACTCTCCCCCTCCACTGACAACCCTGTCTCCCTCATTAAGCAACGTCACATCTGCGCCTGACTGAACAACCTCACCTATGTACTCATGACCCATTATGGAACCAGAGTTCATCATTCCGTACTGAAATCTGTGAACGTCCGATCCGCATATTGCGGAATATTTGATCTTGATCAAAACCTGATTCGGTCCAGGTTCAGGTGTTGGGACATCTTCCACTTGAATCTGTTGAGTCCCCCGGGTAACAGCCGCTTTCATTGTGTTCTAGACCCCCTACCATTGGTAACTTTTAGAACGTATGGATACACGGTAACAAGACCGTGATACTGCGTCATTCACACTTGCATTGCAGGCACAATGTGCCACAATCCGCCGGGGCGGATTATCCACAGGTATCGCCTTACAGTCAAAGTGTTGAGCGATGAGGTTAAGGCACAAAACTAATTGAAACTGCAAATTCCACATATTTTTTTCGGAGACCGAAGATGGATCGTTTAGCCCACAAGGTCGCAATCGTAACCGGATCCGGCACTCGATCATCAAATGTAACTGGGGTCGGTATGGCAACAGCCAAACTCTTCGCATCCCACGGTGCAAGCGTGCTTATTGCAGACATGAATGAATCGGCGGCAAAAACCACTGAAAAGGCGATTAATGACGCGGGCGGAGAGGCTTCCATTTTCATTGGAGACGTAGCCAAAGAATCGGTATGTAAGGAACTAGTCAAAACGGCTGTAACCCGCTATGGGAAACTAGACATTTTGATGAACAGTGTCGCCATCGGAGGTCCGGGAGCAGTAACTGAAATCTCCGAAGATTTCTGGTATCGCGTTCTAGATGTCGACCTAAAAAGCATGGTTTTCATCTCAAAATACGCAGTCCCAGAAATGGCCAGAGGTGGTGGCGGATCGATCATTAACATCTCATCTGTAGACGGGATTCGCGCAGGGATGACCCGCAATATTCCTTACGCAGCTGCCAAGGGCGGTGTGATTTCCGTTACACGAGCGATGGCAGTTCATCACGGACGTGAAAACATCCGGGTTAACTGTATTGCCCCGGGAATGTTGTACTCGTCGATGACCGAAGCTGTGGACGATCGCAAGAGAGAGATTCGACGCAAGTTAGCCCCGCTTGGAACCGAAGGACGCTCAGAAGATATCGCTATGGCGGCTGTTTTTTTGGCAAGTGATGAGGCAAGGTGGATAACAGGTGTTTTGCTACCAGTAGACGCTGGTTTGATGGCTGCTGGGCCACAAAGCCTTTTAAACAACATCCTCGAAGACTACGAGTACAAGTAATGACAAATCATAAAGAAATATTCGCCGAATCAAGAGTCATCGACGGTCTGGACACCAG
>DODG01000133.1:0-1396 GCA_003509065.1 Acidobacteriota bacterium | reverse complement strand
CTCAAAACGATCACCCAATATTTAAAATGGTTCGATGAATTTAAAGAGTTGATACGACCGGTGAAAACTGTAGACGACATCCTTTCAGCAAAATTGGAAAATCGAACCGGTATCATTTTCGGTTGGCAAAACGCTGCGCCGATTGGTAATGACCTAAGTAGGTTGAGACTTTTCCACGAACTTGGAGTCAGAATCATCCAGATTACCTATAACGAGCGAAATCTACTAGGTAACGGATGCTACGAACGAGTTGACGACGGATTAAGCAGATTTGGCTTGGCCGCAGTAAAAGAAATGAACAGACTGGGAATACTGATGGATCTCTCACATGTGGGAGACCGCACCACGATGGATACCATAGAAAACTCAGATGGACCGGTCGCCATAACGCACGCCAACGCTAGATCACAAATTGATCATCCGCGTAATAAAACCGACGAAGCGATCAGGTTATTGGCGGAACGAGGTGGCGTGATAGGTGCAAACGCATTCCCTATGTTCTTCGAACGAGGTTTCGACACCGACCTTGAAGAATATCTCGATGCCATAGATTATCTTGTGCAGATGGTAGGTCCCGACCACGTCGGGATAGGTACTGATTTCTGTATGGAACAGCCACGATCATTCTTCGAATGGCTTTTCATGTCACAAGGTAAGATTCCAGCCACTGACATACCTTACACACCAGAACCATACCAACACCTTAGAGGCTTTGAGGATCCGTCCGATTGGGTGAAAGTTGCGGAAGGTTTATTGAACCGAAATTACTCAGCATCAGACACAAAGAAAGTGCTTGGCGAGAACTGGCTAAGCCTTTTCGCGCAAGTCTGGTCGAAATAGTGTTAAGTCAAATTGCACTCTTTTAGCGTCAACACCTACGAAAACTAGAAATAAAGGAAATATTAATGTCGTACACGTTCAAACCTGATCAGATGTACAGAATGCCGACTCACTTCGGTCCATCTACCGGTCCGAGGCGAGGACCAGAAGGGCGTAAATTCCTGTGCAAAGACAACCCTAAGTCAACTGCAATTCAAGTTTCTTTCTTATCTAACGGAAAACAACTGGAAGCCCTACTCCCTCCCGGTTTCAAATTACACGGTGACCCTGTCGTAACCGTGTTCGGTGTCTATATGAAGGAGATAGAGTGGCTGGCTGGAAGAGGATACAACGTTCTAGGCGTGACAATTCCAGCAAAATTCACCGGTGATAAAGAAACTGCCGTCGGACCATTTCTAACAGTACTCTGGGAGAATCTGGCAGACCCTATCATCACCGGGCGGGAAGAACTTGGATTTTCAAAAATATATTCCGAACTTCCTGAAATAAGCGTGTTACGCGACTCTGCTTCTTCCCAGGCATCGTGGTTGGGATTCAAGTTTCTGGATATTAACGT
>DODG01000312.1:4048-4745 GCA_003509065.1 Acidobacteriota bacterium | reverse complement strand
CGGCAGGACTTGAACCTGCGACCAATCGATTATGAGTCGATTGCTCTAACCAACTGAGCTACGGGCCCACACGTGCTCTGTAATACGTCATGCAGCATAATGCATGCATACTAAGGCAATTTAGATTCTCTCATGAGTTTGGGCTTGTAGGGAACATTTATTGCGTATCCTCATGCTAAGCAGGCTGATTTTGAAAATACGCAATTCCGACCGCTTCACAAAACCGACCGGTTCGATTCATGGAATTATTGCAATCGACATGTTTGTGAGAGTTAAACACTCCTGATAACCTCTTTGCCAGTTTTCAATCTTTAGGAGCCCGACATATGACTTACTTGGCACGCCTTATCAACCTCACAAACTGCGGACGTTTGGTACTGCTGGTAATGCTCATCACGGCGTTTTCACTATTAATAGCATGTAGTTCAGAATCCGACTCCGCCGATGAAGTCGCAGCTCCCGTAACGGAGGTAGACGACGCTCTTGCTGAGGTCTCCAGGATCCTTGCTTCAGAGAAGTCGTTCACATTTGACGATTACGTAGCCGCAGGGTGGAAAAAGTCCAAACAGTACGATACCGAAACCGTCCCCCAGGCCACCGACATATGGTACGGATTCTTCAACGCCAAGGATATTGAAGTCAGGTTCTACGAATCGCATGAAATCGCCAAGACCGCAGGGTTTGAAAATGCTGCAGA
>DODG01000312.1:0-3714 GCA_003509065.1 Acidobacteriota bacterium | reverse complement strand
GCAATTGATCAGAGCTTCCGTGAGGGCGGGCAATACGGAGCGAGTAACAGAGGCGCGGGTTCTTCTGCGGTCACGAAGTACAAAGCTTTCGCCGTAGTGGGTAACACCGTCATGCTTTGCGAGCAGTCAGTCGAATCGTGTATCGCTCTTGCCGATGTTTTAGGTAACTAACCGATACGGAACTCGTTAAATAGAAGCTCGAATACGCCTATCGGACCGAACATTATGAATAACACCGTCAGTAGGCCAATTCCGGTAGTCACAGCAGTAGTCCGGCGAACACTAAACGCTGCATGGTTCGGACCGATAAAACGAAACACGGCAGCAGCTATCACGACGGCTCCAACCCCAGCCCATAACGCTTGCTTAAAACCAGTTAAGGTATAGGTAAGAACAAAGAAAGGTGTGCCCCAGATCCAAGCCGACAACGCTTCACCTATCGAAACTTCTACAACGGACAACCCCGTGACATCAAGAAGAAAAAGATTCGCCGGCAATAACAACCCGACAATAATTGGAAGAAAGAGCGTATACATAACAACCGTGAGTACGAGAGGTAGATAACGTCCCTCCCGACCGGCAACAGCCGTAGCTACGACACCTGCTCCCAGCATCGCGATTCCACCTCCAATGAAGGGGGCAACAGAAAGCTTCAATATATTCACAAAGTTAGGCCGGTGCAGAACATATTGCCAGTCAGCGTGGTCAATTGTCACTACTATGTTGATGTAATGAACAATGAGCGCCATAGCAATTCCTAAAGGCACAAGAGCAATGGCCATCCCACTCCGACGACGACGATCATCCTCGAACCGGTCTGCCTCGACACGATCACGCTCGAAATAACTTTGCCTGAAAGAAGTACTCGTTGGCGGATTGGCTTGCATGTCACCAATTGTATCGCTCATATACCACGTAAATACCACTATAAAAATCTTTGAATAAGACGAAGCACATAAGCTCAAAGCAGCGATCCAGATATACCACTGCTACACTCCGCTGCACTGCCTGAGAGGTGGGATGCTCGGTTAGCAATCAGCCAGCGGGAATGAAAGGCGAATAATCTATGAAAATCACAGATGTGCGACTAGAAATGTTCAAATGGGCACGCGCTGTCCCGATCACCAACGGGCTTTACACCTACACCCACAACCTACTCAATATCGTAGTGGTAGACACAGACGACCCGGACATTCAAGGAATTGGGCTTGCTGGTGGCATAGAGTCGACTCCCGAAGTGGGTGCAGCGTTTGTTGAGCATTTCAAGAAAGGCCTAATAGGACAAGACCCACTAAATAATGAAGCCCTATGGCATGCTATGTGGCGTCCCAAACTAGTAGGCCGCAGAGGCATCTCAACTAGGATTATCGCAGGAATAGACATCGCCCTATGGGACATCAAGGGTAAAGTGTCCAACTTGCCCGTCTACAAAATTCTCGGGGGGTTCACCAATAAAGTCGACACTTACATTGCCGGTGGTTATTACGAGGAAGGCAAGGGGCTTAAAGAGCTTGCACAGGAAATGGAAGATAACGTCAACCTCGGTGCACGAGCGGTGAAGATAAAAGTTGGTGCGGTCTCAATAAATGAGGACATCGAACGTGTACGTGTTTGCAGAGATGCAATAGGACCAGATGTGAAGTTGATGGTTGATGCCAACAACGCATATCGTCATTATCAGGCAATTGAATTCGCACGGAAAGCCGAACGATACGATCTGTTCTGGTTTGAAGAGCCGGTGGAACCGGACGACTACATTGGCCAGGCCGAAATAACTAGAGCGACATCAGTACCGGTCGCCGCGGGAGAAAACGAGTACACCCGTTACGGGTTCCGTGACATGATCAACGCACGCGCAGTCGACATACTGCAACCAGATGCCCTAGTGCTGGGCGGTATCACAGAGTTCATGAAGGTCGCTGCGCTTGCGCAAGCCAACGATCTGGATGTCGCACCACACGGAGCTCAAGAGGTTCACATACATTTGGTAGCTGCGATACCAAATGGACTAATCCTCGAGTACTACCGCGATTCTGTAAACCCTATGCACGGCAAGGTGTGGGAGCACGAGCTCACAATCAAGGACGGATATGTGTACGCGCCTGACCTGCCTGGACTGGGGCTTAAACCCAAATGGGACACTCTGGCACCATACAGAGTGGGATAGAAGCATATAATCTCGCCCGACCGGGTTTAATATCTCTACCTGGATAGTTGGAGTAGCACTAACGCATGCCGAATTTTGATTACGAAGCGCCAACCACGCTAAAAAATGCACTGAAGTTTTTATCTGAGCAGGGAGAGAATCGTCCTCTAGCGGGCGGAACCGACATTATTGATCAGCTAAAAAGCAATCGCCGAAATGCGGATTTAGTGGTGGATCTAAAGCGTGTACCTGAACTGCTCACTCTTGAGTTAGACGACACTCAGTTAAGAATTGGATCGGCTGTTTCTTGTACTGAAGTCCACAAACTCACAGCAGAAAAAGGCTGTTTCCCTGCACTATCGGAAGCATCTGAATTAATAGGCTCAATCCACATACAAAACAGGGCAAGTATCGGTGGAAATGTTTGTAATGCAGCTCCGTCTGCTGACACGATTCCTGCCCTGCTCGTTCATGAGGCCATAGCCCATACAACTAGCACTGAGGGGGAACGTCGTATCCCACTAATCGACTTTTTCGCAGGGCCTGGCCAAACGGTGCTCCAAAAAGGAGAGATTCTGAAAGAACTCGTTCTTCCAACATCCTCTCCAAACACGGCTTCTGCTTACCTTCGATTTATTCCCCGAAACGAAATGGATATAGCGGTAGCAGGAGTTGGATCGCTACTCGAAGTCGACCCGGTATCTGGCATTGTCAAAAAGGCTCGAATCGCTCTCGCATCTGTGGCCCCGACGCCGGTTAGGGCCTACGCTGCTGAACAGTTCTTAGAGGGAGCATTAATCGACAACTCAAGTATCGGAAAAGCTTCAGATCTTGCAGTCGATGCGGCAGTACCAATTACCGACGTGCGAGGTTCCGCAGAATATCGAAAAGAACTTGTCAAAGTCCTGACGAAGCGAACACTGAACATTTGTCTGGAGCGCCTAACCTAGGAAGCGTCACCCCTAGAAATTTCCAGTCCACATCATTTGGAACATCTAAAACATGAGCAAAAAACATATCAAGACAACCGTAAACGACATTGAGCATGAAATCCTTGTTGATTCCACATGGACACTGCTCGAAACACTTCGAGACCATTTAGGCCTGACCGGAACAAAGGAAGGCTGTTCAAACGGCAACTGTGGTGCCTGCACCGTTATGATCGACGGTAAATCTTCGTGTTCATGCCTCGTGTTGGCACCTGAGATCGATGATAGAAAAGTTACCACTGTCGAAGGGCTCGCTGACCATGGGCACCTATCCCCTGTTCAGGATGCCTTTGTCGAAAACTCAGGCCTCCAATGTGGATTCTGTACTCCAGGATTCATGATTGCCGCAACGGCACTTTTGAATGAAAACCCACACCCGACAGAAAACGAAATCCGTCTAAAGCTTGCTGGCAACCTTTGCCGATGCACCGGGTACGATAAGATCATTCGGTCCGTTCAAGACGCTGCCGAACGTCTGAGTAAAACCTAGGCCAGGTTTTTCAAGATGGAATTAATCACACCACCTTGGATAATTAAAAATCCAAATCAAAAACCTGATCTCCCAATCTCTCCTTAAGG
>DODG01000415.1 GCA_003509065.1 Acidobacteriota bacterium | reverse complement strand
ATCGCCCTCTTTTAAATCCGAATAGTGGTTGTGCAAGTTCTGCAATTGCAGTGGCCTGATCTTGGCAGTTAAGAACAACGAGATCGGCTGGATTTCCTTCTTGTACCCCATAGCCTTCCAGACGAAGTATTTTCGCAGCTCGAGACGTGATCATATGGAAACATTCGAGAATTTCTTCTTGTTTTCCAATTTGTGCAATGTTCGCATATAGATTAGCCATACGGACAAGAGAACAATCACCAAATGGAGTAAACGGATTAAGCACGTTATTCGTAGATAATGAGCAGTTTACTCCATCACCTAATAGCTTATGGGCGGCTGTGACTCCGCGCATTATGCTGTAATCTTGATGTCTGCCCATCAAAAATAAATCCGTGGAAGGTAGAACGGTTAGTGCTACGCCGGAGTTAGCCAGTTTAGTCGCGACGTTATGAAGTTGACTTGTCGGTAGCATGGATAATTTTGTCACATGCCCAATGGTTACTCTCCCACCATAGTTGTGTCGGTCTGTTAGTTCACACACGTAGTCGAGATCTAAGTTGCTTGGATCAGTACCAAAATCTAAGTGCATATCAATGTCAGTGTCGAATTCGCGAGAAAGCTCAAACAACCTGTCTATCTGACCGTGTGGGTCGGAGTCAGTGTAGGGTGCACCACCGACTACCGTGGCTCCGTTTTCAAGTGCAGCCACCATGAGTTCGTCAGTCCCCGGGTTGTTCAGCAACCCTTCTTGAGGAAACACACATATTTCAATATCCATTGCCCACTTGTAGTCATCTATGAGAGTTTTTATCCCCTCTAGACCTATCAAGCCGATCACTGGATCGACTTCAAGGTGGGTGCGCATGTGTGTGGTGCCATTAACAATACATTTTTCGAGGGTTCGCTTCCCACGTTCGTATACATCCTCTACCGTAAATTCAGCCTTAGCTTTAGCTGCTTCTTGGATAGCCTCATCTAGATCACCCTTATTAGACTGACAGCGTTCAAGAATGCAGGATTTGTCTAAGTGGATGTGAGATTCAACGAAGCCACTAGTTACCATGCACCCGTTAAGATCAAACTCTTGTCCATCAGCCTGTAAATTAGCCTGAATAGCTTCAATCTTCCCGTTTGAAATACCTATATCAACGAGTTGGGCGTTTCGATCAACGTGCAACTTAGCGTTTCTGAGTATGGAGTCCATTGTTGTGTTCCGTCGTTGGTATTGATTTTAGATAATGATAGTGTCGCCCACCTCGGCAATGATTATTACTTTATGGTTTAAGTGTCAATCATCACAAGGTCACTTCGGTTGGTTCTAAAGATAAATTGGATGAAACATCCAAGAAACCAGGCCATGTTGACACTTCAACTACTACTAAGCACTACAGATTGAAACCTGTACTAGCTACATCTTTACCATTACCCAATTCATCTTAACGATGTGGCTGTTTCTGGGCATTTATTCTCTAATTCTCCAAAATTCATTGAGCAGTTGTTGTAGATTATTTCTATAATTATAGATTAAAGTGAATTGGTGTTCGGCCTATCGCACAGTTCCCATTTGAAGACGAGCTGCTTGCGCTTTAGAGCTAAACGAAAACCAACAATCACACCGAAGCGCAAATCTTTACCCTTCTAAATAAAGCAAAGGGTCTCCTACAGGGAGGCCTAAAACTCTCACGAATTCAGCGTAAGAGGCATTCCTAATGGCTAGCATGTTCAAGACAGTAGCAGAAATCGATCTATCTCCATTGTTCCAAACAACTGATCACGAATCATCAGTAGTTGATTCCCAGATCGCCCAAGCTCTGGATTCAGATGGGGCATTCGTTGCAACCGGACTTACAAACAGCAATTGTCTTGATGAAAAGGTGTCGAATCTGATGCGTTTTTTCGATCTACCGCTCGAGTTGAAAATGGGATGCGCGACCAAAAGTTATCAGCCCTCCAATCCAAACAATTACCGGGGGTACTACCCGCTTCCTGAAACACCTAATTGGGCCTATAAAGAAAGTTTTGACATCGGGCCAGATCCAGCCGTGACATCCCCAGATGTCTCCGGGGCAGTTTCTTTTCGTGAACCCAATGTCTGGCCCAGAGAAGCAGACCTGCCAAAGTGGCGTTCGGAAATGTTAGATCAGCTTCAGCAGTTAAGGACACTGGAAACTGTATTGATGGCAGCGATTGCTCGAGGTTTCGACCTAAACCCGGAAACGTTTCTGATTCCCAGTCAGGGTCGAAACGCTTCTATGCGCCTGCTTGCCCGGCCAGCTCTACCGAAAAGCTTCCGACCTGCGACGTTGAATGGTGGCGACAACGGGGAAAATGTTCCTCCAACACTGGAATCAATCGAAGATGGCCGGCGGATTATTACAGGTCGTCATGTCGATGAAAATCTTCTTTCCATATTGTGGCAGTCGTCTGCAGGGGGACTACAAATGGAAGGTAAAGATGGCACCTGGAAAGAGGTGTATCCACGAACTGGTACATTTTCAGTACACTGCGGTACTCTTCTGACTCATCTAAGTGGGAACCAGCTAGTAGGAACACCGCATCGCGTTGTCTCCGATGGAGCCAGCAGAACCTCACTGGGCCATTTCTTAGAACCAGCATTTGAGACAAATATTTTCGGCCCTGGTAGCTTGTCGCCCGTCTCATACGCGCAATATCTTGTCGATTTATATCCAGATCGATTCACAACACCAGAGGCCACATAGTAAAACCGACGTATTCTAAGTTAGGCCTAAAGAAGAACTTCCAGGCTAGTCGGATTCATAACAACAGCGATTATGGCAAATTCAATAATCTATCGTTTAAGAGTTCAAAAAATCGATCGGCATCAGCCTGGTAAGCGACATGACAGTTCAATGGCCGGTCAGTCATAAACTTCCAGTCTGCGACAGTTTCACCAAGGGTTAAGCCTTCATTAGTTTCTACTTCTACATTGACGTGTTTTAGAGTAAAAATATCCTTGTCAAGGAGATAAGCAATTACACACGGGTCATGGAGAGCTGCGCCCTCCATACCCCATTGTTCGAGGTCAAAACTTCCGTAGAATGTAATCAGATCAGCGACGGTCTCGGAAACCCGACGCCCCAGGGTCTTGATTGTTTGCAGACGAGATGGAGTAACCTGTACTTGATGCGTCACGTCTAATCCCATCATCACCAATTTCACACCCGAACTTAGTACAACATGCGCGGCATGCGGATCCACATAGATATTGAACTCTGCAGCTGGTGTGGTGTTGCCAGGGTTTATGGCAGAGCCACCCATAAATACAATTTCCTGGATACGAGGAATGATTTCGGGTTCACGTATCATCGCCATGGCAATATTAGTTAGAGGTCCCGTCGGGCACAGGGTTATAGATCCAGTGCTTTCCGTCATCAGGGTGCCTATTATAAAGTCGACCGCATGTTGCGATCTAAGTGACATCGTTGGTTCAGGCAAAACTGTGCCGCCCGGAAGATCAAGACCAGATTTTCCATGTACGTTTTCAGCCGTACTTAGTTGTCGAATCATTGGTCGTTCACAACCAGAATGCACTGCGACATCTGTAAAACCTGCCAGCTCACATACTTTCAGTGCGTTTTTGCTGGTCATATCCAAGGATACGTTTCCACCAACACATGTAAGTCCCAACAGGTCAAGCTTTTCAGGTGAGGCCAATGCCATCAAAATTGCGATTGCATCATCGTGACCTGGATCACAATCCAGAATAATTTTTCGCCTGCTCATAGCAATGCTCTCCATAATTTGTAAATCCGTACTTTTACGATCGTAACCTCAGGTTCTAAACGATGATATAAGATATTCCCATTTCGCAATTTTGTTGCTCGACCTGCATCTTATTTGTCTATACGAAATCGATATCAGGACATTACACCGAAGACAAACTAAAGAGCGACTGTAGGCGCCAAGTAGTAATTTGGGAATCATTTATGTACGGTGGATGGCATTAAATGCCAGCGATGCCGGTTGACCAGCTAGGACCTGCACCGCCGCAAAGTTCGCCCGTCGAAGGATCTCTCGAAACAGCACACACTCGCCCAAAGTGATTGCGTCCTGGTGCAGCAGATACCGTAGTCACGTTATGCCCCGCCTGCTCGAGTTTGGTTCGTATGTTTTCCGGTATCCGACTATCGGCAACAGTTTCTTGACCTTGGCAGTGCACACGTGGGTGGTCCACAGCATTTTGAATTTTCATCTGATGATCAACGAAATTCATGAAGGTATGCAAAACCCCAGTTTGTATCCTGTAACCACCAGAACCAGCTGCTGCAAAACGACCTTGGCCATTAAGGCCAGCAACTATGGCAGGAGCAGCAAATATCGGCATCTTACCGGGCCGAATGCTGTTAGGGTGATCGGGGCGGGGATCAAAATTTTGCATGGCATCATTCAGAAATATACCGACTTCCGGAATGTAGACTCGAGAGCCGTAAGCACTACCAATACTGAT
>DODG01000216.1 GCA_003509065.1 Acidobacteriota bacterium | reverse complement strand
GATTCTTCTAACACTGCCGGTGCCGACTCGTGGTGTGCGTCCAAGGGAAGCTATGATTGCTGAGGCATCACGTTCTAGTTTTTTCAAGTGGATTGGTAGCACTAGAGCATCTAGAGGATCGGCACGTGGTAAGACCGCGCCGATTGCTAAACCTTCCGGAAGTTTCGCGGGCATGTCCTTTGCGCTATGCACCGCAACATCCACTTCGCCATTCAGCAGTGCCTCCTCGATTTCTTTAACAAATAATCTCTTGCCACCGATCGTTGCAAGTGGTTTCTGGGTAAGTCGATCCCCTGTCGTCTTAATCACCGATATTTTGGTCAAGGTTCCGTTGCGCTGTTCAATCGTTTTGGCAAACGTTCGGGCCTGAACCAAAGCCAATTGGCTGCCGCGTGTTCCAATTTTGAGGCTCCTCACGACGTCACCGGAGTCTTAGTAGATGTTGTTATTGGAGGGCTAGACTCAGACTTCGCAGGTTGATCAGCATGAGAGTCCAACTCAAACAGGTGTTCAAGAGCATCGGAATATGCTGCGAGTGTTGCTTCATTGGAGATCGCCTTAAGCTGTTCGGTTGGCGTCAGCAGTATTTTTTCGATTAACAGGCGACTGATTTCTTCGACTCGGGCACGATCGGCAACTGATAGTGACGCTAATTTCGGTTTAAGACGCTCGAGTTCCGCCCTACGGATAGCTTCAAAGCTTTGGCGTAACGCCACCACTGTGGGTACTGCACCTCGAGATCGCAACCAATTCGTGAATAACGTCACAGTATCTTCAACAATCGCTTCAGATTTTTCAATCTGCGAACTTCGCTTTGAGAGGTTGTTATCAACGATCATTTGGAGATCGTCTATGTTGTAGAGAAACACTTGCTCTATGAAACCCACATCGGGTTCAACGTTTCTGGGAACAGCGATATCAATAAAGAACAATGGGCGGTTCTGGCGCACTCGCATTGCTGCGTCAATCTGACTCTTGGTTAGGAGCGGCTTGTTTGCACCAGTTGCCGTAGCAACAACATCGGTTGATGTCAGAATCGTATCGATTTGACTCCATGGAATCGCTTCACCTTCAACTTCAGCAGCTAAGGCTTCTGCATGGGCAGGTGTGCGACTTGTAACAAATATTTTCTGTACTTGCTGCGCTTTAAAATGCAGACCAGTAAGTTGGGCCATTTCCCCAGTGCCGATTAATAGGACAGACAATTTTTCTAATTTGCCGAAGATTTTCCGTGCAAGAGCGACGGCTGCATAACTAATCGATACCGCACCTTCGCCCAATTCAGTTTCTGAGCGTACTCGTTTCCCTGCTACAAAGGACAAGTTAAAAAGGCGGTTTAGGACGCTATTTGTAGCGTGCAGTTTTTCAGCCGCCGCAAAAGCCTGTTTCACTTGGCCAAAAACCTGAGGCTCGCCTACTACAAGCGAGTCAAGACCGGCTGATACGCGGAATAGATGTCGCACAGCTTCAGTCCCTGCTAACGCATAAAATATTGGTTGCAATTCGTCAGTTGAAATCTTTTTAAACTCGCAAAGAAAATCAAACAGGTCCTTCTGTGCCTCTTTTGGATCTGTGCATTGGACATAAATTTCCGATCGATTGCACGTTGATAACACTACGACAGCGTTTACGGATGGTCGCTTGAGTAATTGAGCTGTAGCATTCGGAAGCTCTTGCTCGGAAAAATCAAGGCGTTCCCGGAGTTCAATAGATGCCGTTCGGTGGCTGATGCCTAAAAGAAAAATTTGAATCACGCTTTGATGCCGTTGCTAAAAATTGTGACTTGAAGTCAGGAAATAACCGATTGGAAGAAAGTTTAATAAAACAATTGCAAAACCAAACGTCGACAACCAGGCGATGCGACGGCCAGTCCAGCCCATTGCGCGATGTGCGTAAAGTTCAAAGGAATATATGACCCAACAAAAAAGTGCGACAAAGATTTTAGGGTCTAACAATGTCATTGCTTGCATCCGAGGATCAGTTCCGTCCACGTGTGCTTGAGAGGTCCACACGCCACCCACTATTAAGCCAACGGTCAAGAAGAGCCACCCGACTGCAATAGCTCGAGTATTCATGTAATCCAGGATATGTAGTGAAGGTAACCTTGCATAAAACACCCCAAGATGTTTCGCCTTGAGTTCTTTAAAGAGTAAGAGGTAGGTGATGCCGATGACACACGCAATCGCAAAGCTCGCATAGGCGAAGAGGAGCGACGAAACATGAAGAGCGAACCAAGAGCTTTCCAGTATCGGTGGTCGTTCAACGACACGGTAGTTAGTTACCGCAGGGATGATCTGGAGTCCGGCTAGCAAAGGTGCAATGAACGTGCCAATAGAACGTTCATTGCTTGTTGTTTCTATGTACAGGTAGGCAATCGCAAGCAACCAAACGAACATTGAAATGGCACCAGTTGTACCCACAAGTGGCAGGTGGCCGACTTGCATCGTCCTCATACCAATAATGAATGTATGGGCTAGGGTGGCTGAAGCGAGCATTGTTGTAGCAAAGCGGCCAACTAAGCGCCCCCGGTTTGCAAAATGTACAGCGTAGGCGATCCCAGCTATGAGGTACAGAACAAAAAGAATAATATTCACAACAATCAGCCTTTAAATTCTCGCTCGCGATTAATGAAGAATGTTTGGAATTGAATCATAAATTTACTGAGGTGTCGGTGCGTAATATCCTCGCTTTGTTCGGGTCGTGGTGTTCACCCGATTGGCTTGAACCGCGATCTGACGGAATTCACCATTTCGGTTTTGATTGTTAGATGTGTAGCCTAGAGTATATTGACTCGACAATTCCTCTGCGATTTGTTTGTAAATGTCAGCCAACTCAAGAATAGAATCCGGAAAGAACGATCGCCCACCAGTTTCACGGCTTAATTGACGCAGAACATAAACTGCTTCTTCGGAACCTCGATTGCCACGGCGTTCTCGAGTGGGCAGGCCAATTGTGTAGATTACCGTTTCTGAGCGCTTAGCCAGTTCAAGCACTTCGTTAAATCCTACCAGGCTGGACGTGTCTTCACCGTCTGACAGTACGACAATTGACTGACGCCGAATTTCATCGACACCCCTGGCTTTATTCTTTTGCAGCTCTTTAAGCGCAATATAGATGGCGTTGTATAAGGATGTTGATCCCCCAGCAGAAGTTCGTCTGATGGCTCGCTCTAAGGCACCTGGTTCATTAGTGAATTCCTGCAATATGTTGACACGATTGTCGAAATCGATGACCGAAGCGAGGTCTGCTTGGCGAAGCTGCTGAGCAAATCCGATGGCAGCTTCCTGTGCCGTACTTAGCCGCCGTTCCATGCTGGCAGAAGTGTCAATCAGCAGTGCGAGCGCAATAGGTAATTGCTCGCGTGTGAAGAATGTTAAATCTTGCTGGATGCCGTCTTCGAAGACGCCAAATTCCTCGACGTCTAGGTCAGTTATATAGCGGCCTCCTTCATCGATAACAGTTACATTGATCGAAACGATATCTACACCTGCTTGAAATGAAGG
>DODG01000030.1 GCA_003509065.1 Acidobacteriota bacterium | reverse complement strand
TTATTTCGTCGACTTCCTCATGAGATATATACGTTCGTGAGGTAATTTCTCCTGGCGATCGGAGGATAGAGTGAAAGTCTACAATCCTTCCGAACTTTCAGTGGAATCCTGTGATCCGGAACACTTCACGGGCTTAGCGAAGCTGACTCGAATGACGGGCGTCACCGCGGACCCGACAATCAACATCTACCGTGTTTGTTTTGAGCGAGGAAGTCGCACAGACTGGCATACCCATTCAGGGATTCAATTACTTGTAATTATTGAAGGCACCTGCCGAATGCAAGCATCCGGGGAAAAGAGTTTTTCAGTGCCTACAGGTGGGATCGTTCAAATTGATCGCAACGAGAAACATTGGCACGGGGCTGACAAGAACGACCAAATGACGCATATTGCCATCAATATTGACGCCACTACCGAGTGGCTTGAAAAAGTATCGGACGCTGAATACGACAACTAGTCCGTATTAAGGATTCTCGTCTGCGGTAGGTGTAGCTACGTTACCCCAACCTTCATGGTGCAAGGTTGATGAGATACGCTCCGCCCGATAAACGTGCCACCCTCCAGTCGCGGTGTCAGCGTCAATCGTAATTTCAAAGACTGTTTCATTTGGAACGAAGCCTTGGCTTTGAAATGGAACAATTGTATTAACACGTTTAATTTCCATGATCTGTGCTGAACGCCGGACATCCAGTCCAACACCGTCAGCGCGTTTCCCATCCTGCGCGATCAGAATGCCCCCATGAGTCACGAGGACGTTTTCGGTGCGGGGAAGCCAGTCAGCATCGCTAATAAACGAGGAGTATATTGCGTCATCGCCAGGCCCGCCATGTGACCATACTTCTGAGACTTCCATGGTTTTCTCGTTGATTGAATATTCAACGGCACGACTGTAGCTGTCTTCTGGTTTCTGAGAAACATCAAACGGACGTGACCGGAAATTTCCGTTATCGTAAAGCAAGAGCGTGCCACGAGGTGTAATCATGGGAGCATGTTGATGATAGGACCACTCCATATCTTTCTTGTCCGCGTAGCGACCCATCCCGATAAACTGAACTGGCGCAAGCAGATGATCCGACCAGGGTTCTTGCCAGCCATTAGGCACGCCTAATATCCATTTCAACTCCCCGGTGTCCAAGTCAACCTTAACCACCGCATCTTGAGTCCGACTCGATACAATCACTGAATGATCTCGGTCATCGTAAATAATTCCATTTCCATGCATCCAATCACGCAGAGTTCCGGCATGGTTCTCTCCAAATACTGGCCTCCAAAATCCGGGGTCTAAAGATTGATAACCGAAGCGGTATGGGTCAAGAATGTCGAAGAAACTCCAAGAATGAACGATGTCACCGTCAGGTGTAAATTCAAGAATCACATCTCCGACCACAGTCGCGGGCTCACTGGGCGCGTCTGGATCTTGCTCACTTGAAGGGTAGTCATCAAAATCTCGGAGCTCAGCTCCTAGAGTTAAAAAGTTTCCGTTTGGCATAACAGATACTTCATGATGAAACGTTTCTGTTTCCACCGGTATGCTGCCTTCGGGAACATCTTTTGCCACACCCGTGGAATGCCAACGAGAAACCGTATTCCCGAACATGTCGACTTCAACCAACATGCCATATTTCGAATTCATATAGAGAATGTTTCCATTCTCCAGTTGTCGGGCATCAAGAATCGGGAAGCCGGCCTCGTGGAACCATACGACTTCAGCTAGCTCATTAATGATTACGAGGCTACCGTACTCAACATCTCTTCGATCCTCATACCAATGCATTAAATTAAACAGAGTCAATCCTGGTTCCATCGCAGACACATTTGACGCTGTGACTCTTATATCCGGAAACGGATCTGGAAGCGGAATGGGGGCCAAGATGAAAGGACCAGCCACAGAACTATTCTCTGATTCATCAATCGCATACACAGTAAATGAATGCTCTCGCCCTGGACGCAATCCAAAGACGGGGATCTCGTGGCTCCGGTCATAATCCGGCTCTGCGTCTAGGCTCCAGCCATTAGTGCCGTCCGAAATATCAAGTCGGATGCGAGCTGGTTCATGTGTTAACAATGTGACGATTGCAGCTAACGGCGTCTTCTCGTTATCGGTCTGCTTAACAGTCACGTCACGAATCACAGGAGCTGCCTCATCGGCGCACCCCGCTAGAGTTAGGGCGACCAAGATGGGCAGAGCTCTACGTATTGTCACTAACGAACGAATCATCAATGTTCTCCAGAAATGCGCTCACTGTTTAATAAAATAGTCCAGGCGGCAGAGGATACACAAGCTTTGATCCAATATGTTCTTCAGAACCGGTGTGTAAAGACAAACTTGGCTGCTCCTCGGCGATCCTGTGTCACAAAGCGATCAAACTGATCATTATCAACCCAATTATGTGTATAGATCACAAAGAGATCGTTCCCTGGAGTGACAATCCAGCGCAATCTTGACTGCCAGCCCATCAGCTCACTAACGGAGTCGAACTGCACGTTATTAACCAAGTACAGCCAGGGACTAAACTGAGTATCAACCACCAAACGGTGCAAAAAGGTATCAAACTGACCCTCATTCAGGGAGATTCGATTCCACTCATTGTCAAAATTGACAGTCACACCAGGACGAGGGCGAAAACCGACGCGAGCCGTTACTTCTTTACGCGAACCGGAAAAAAATGTGCCAGCTTCTAAGTTCGTTTGGAACGCAAAGATCCGGCGATTGGCGGTGTTAAACGTAGCTTTATACCGAACGAACTGATAATCCGTACCAGCCGGTAACACAATCCCTGGGCTAATCTCGAACGTTCGCTCAAGTCGCTCATATGTAGGGATGACTTCTAGGCGAAATCGTTCTTGAGAGTGTAGATTCACGTCCAACAGCATGACGTTTAATTTTCTCGTAAGAAGCCGATTGCTGACGTCGGTTCTCACATCAGCATCAACCCCAAATGTTAATTGCCTAATCCATCGATGTTGCCTCGGGCGAGGCGCAAACATAAGTCGCGGCCCATATCCCCGAAAGCCCCTACGGCGAGTAAACCCAATCGCTGGATTGTGATTATCCTGAACCTCGGTAAATGAGACTCTGGCTTCCCAGCGGTCATTTGGATAGTCAAGCCGCAGGCCATAGGCCAGATTGTTGCCAACCGTACCGACGGGGTTCGTATTCCACAGAACAAATCCATTAAACTCTAAATTCTTAGATTTTTGAAACTGTGATGTTGCTAGCCGAAAATCCACTCCAGCCGTCTCAAAGGCAATTGAACCCGGTGTGCTCGCGTGTCGGCGACTGTAAAACATGCCAACGTACGACTGCGTAAACATACGTCGTTTAATTCGCATAACCGTAAAATCTTCGGCAGGAGCGGAGCCCTCGTCATCAGTACGAACGTGTAGAAAGCCGACATCTTGCTTCCCAAGCTGACCCGTCAACTTTGTACCGTAATTGATCTTCTGGGGATTGCCGTCTGTATCTAAGCCGATTCGTCTACTGAAAAATGGCTGCACAGACGCAGCATTGGGCTCACTATAGTCACGGCCCAAATAAAAATTAAAGAAGGTCGCTCCATCGAGGAAAAAATCCCGCTTCTCCGGAAAAAACAGTGGAAAGCGAGTTAGGTTCACAAGACGCTGGTCAACTTCCGTCTGAGCAAAATCAGTATTAACTGTTAAATTCGCACGAAGTCCAGGCGTTACGTTATAGAACAGATCTACTCCAGCATCAGTCGTGCCAACTAACGGTAATGGCACTTTTGCACCCGGAGCATCGAACCCAGAGGTCGACAAATAAGGTTTCACGTCAAGGCCGAAACCTTGACTAACTTCTGACAAATCAAGCAGAAGCAAGCCAGTGTTCGACAGGCGACGTAATCCTTGATTGCGCATGTGTCCCGTCCAAAGATTTTCCTCATTCTTTCGACGTATCGTCCGTTGAAAA
>DODG01000377.1 GCA_003509065.1 Acidobacteriota bacterium | reverse complement strand
ACGCTATTGTGCTCTCAAGCAGTGATGACTAGTACTCGGTACTGACTTGAACTGAAAGGGGTTCACGGTGAAGTGCCCGTTTTGTAATCATCTCAGTGATAAGGTTGTCGATTCTCGTGAGGGGAAAGAAGGTCAGGTCATACGTCGCCGACGCGAATGCCTCGGCTGTGGCCGTCGCTTTACGAGTTACGAACGAATCGACGAGATTCCTTACATGGTTGTGAAAAAAGATGGGAATCGTGAGAGATTCGATCGGCAGAAGGTTATGGCTGGTTTGTTGAAGGCGTGTGAGAAAAGACCTGTTAGTGCAGCGATGCTGGAAGCAATTGTTGACCGCGTGGAAGCAGCCTTGCAGGAACAATCTGAAAAAGAGATTGCGGCAGCTGAAGTTGGCGGTTTCGTCATGCGTGAACTCAAAGAACTCGATAAAGTGGCCTATGTTAGATTTGCCTCCGTTTATCGGCATTTCAGGGATATTGGTGAGTTTATGACTGAACTTAAGGATTTGCTGGACAATAAAGATTCTTAGACGGTTCGCAAAGCATTATTCTTGTGCCTCTTTAAAAATTACATAAACCTAGAATTCGTTTTATCGAAACTGCTACCGTGCGCTTAGAGTGATCGACTACGCTTGGCTATCGATGTTAACTATATGCCAAGATTTTCGGTTCCAAAATGTATTCTTGAACAGCCTTGTCGAGTTTTAGTGATTCACTTGTTGACTCTGGAAGTGCATCAGATTGACCAGTGAAACCAGAACGTCAGTGCGGCGCCCTTCACTTACGTTGAGGATGCACTCGATCGTCGCCATTAATATTTCCTTTGTGCCATAGACGCATGCCTTTAGTGGAGTACACTTGACTTGTAATGAGATGCCCAAAATGTCATTACGTCGGTTTTGAGTCTAGTGAGCGATGCCGACATTGCGGCTACGACTTATCTCTCAAAGCTGCTTCCCTGCCTGAAACAGATCCAGTAATTCGCACCAATGTAAAGAGTGGCGAACTGGCCGAACTTCCACTTCATCTTGAGCGCCAGCTTAAACCGCGGACTTCGCGTTTCGAGGCAGGGCCTGAAGAGGATCTGTCAAATCTTGAACTACCACTGTTTCAAGAGTATCCAACAGATGAAGCAACAAGCAGTGAAGGCTTGGATAGAGACGCCAGAGAAGCAATTGGTTCCGGCATTGAAAGATCTTCAATGAGCGTTATTTCAAGAGTTCGTCGTCTGTGTGCAGCCGTTCTTGATATTGTCCTGATGGCTTGTATCGATGCAGTCGTCGTGTACATAACGTTAAAGCTTTTAGGGTTAGCAGTCACTGAATGGTCGAACCTTCCCATTGCACCATTAGCTGGTTTCCTGTTCTTGTTAACCGGGGGTTATGTTGTAGCGTTTACAGTGGCGGGCGGGCAGACGCTCGGGAAAATGGCTTTTGGTATCAAAGTAATTTGTATTGATGGAACTTCTGTAGGATTTGGAACAGGTTTGCTGCGAGCGGCCGCCTATCTCATTTCGGTTTTGCCTTGCGGGATCGGCTTTGTGGTTGGTTTGTTTGACCGGCAAGATCGCACACTTCATGATCGTGTCGCTGCGACAAGAGTGGTTAAGTCATCATAAAAAAACACTTAATGATTGACAAAATAAATTCTTTCTCTAACTGGGTGCTATTCAGGTTTTCTGAATAGGCGTTGCTAATTCAGTTCAGTGCAAAGGATTAAATAATTATTGGGAATAGTGAATGATTCGATTAGCTTTTGCGATTGCAACAGTATTCAAGGCTGGTTACATTCCGATAGCTCCTGGGACTGTAGGATCAATCATAGGACTGTTGGTTTTTTGGCTTATAAAGGATTACGCATCTTTTACAATTGAGATGTTTGTCGCCACCGCCTTATTTTTTGCAGGCGTCTGGGCTTCAACGATTGTGGAGCAGACCCTTGAGCGGCATGATCCTGGAGTTGTCATTGTCGATGAAGTTGTCGGCATGTTGGTTGCGCTAATGCTTCTTCCTTCAACGATTACAGTGATATTTTTAGCGTTCTTATTATTTCGTGTTTTTGACATCATCAAACCGTATCCTGCTCGCTGGTGTGAACAGCTATCACGTGGCTGGGGCATTATGATGGATGATGTTGTAGCCGGATTGTACGTTAACGTTTTAATTCACATCATTCTATGGATAGTACCCCAATGGTTGATGTGAGTAGGAATGCGCCGCGTCCGATTGAGAGAGCTTGGATTATTGCGATTGGGAGCGAAATGTTGACACCATTTCGTAATGATACAAACTCAATTTACATCACTGAAAAATTAAACGATCTCGGAATTGAGGTGCGCGGCAAAACTATTGTTGGCGATAACCATGTAGAGTTGGGAAATGAACTTCGGCATGCGCTGAGCCTTGTGGATGCGGTGTTTTTGACCGGTGGATTAGGACCCACTGAAGATGATCTCACGCGCGAAGTAATTGCTCAAGTGTTAGAAACACCACTCGTAGAAGACGTTAAGATCGTTGATCAGATCCGCGCAAGATTTTCCTCTAGGGGCATGCGGATGCCTGAGGTCAATCGGCGTCAGGCGCTTGTACCTAAAGGTGCAACACTCCTGCCAAATCCGCGGGGCACAGCGGCTGGGTTATGGATTCACTGGCGAGATAAAGTCATCGTAGCTTTACCAGGTCCTCCTCGAGAATTGGAGCCAATGTTTGATGAATCATTGCGGAATCGATTGCGAAAATGGACCCGTGATGTGAGTCTGTCTAGGCGAGTTCTAAGGATAACTGGTCTTGCTGAATCTCAGGTCGAGGAGCTTACGCAACCGATCTATTCGCGCTGGCAGAACAAGAAACCTCCTATTGCGACCTCAATTTTGGCAACTTTTGGTCGTATTGAGATGCATTTGTCGGTACGCGCGGCGACAGAAACTGAAGGGTTAGCGTTACTAGATCAGGCAGTTAAGGATCTAGCTCAACCGTTGGGTTCATCGCTTTATAGTAGTGACGGACGCACGTTGGAACAAGTTGTTGGTGACCTCTTGTGCGCTCGGAAGTGGAAGATCGCAGTGGCTGAATCATGTACAGGAGGGCTTATTTCATCAAGACTCACGGATGTGTCTGGTAGTTCAGCTTACTTCGAAATGGGTGTAGTGGCTTACGGAAACGACACAAAAATTAAGCAGCTTGGCGTGCCAAAACTTATACTCAATGAGTACGGGGCGGTTAGTGAGTCCATAGCAGCAGCGATGGCATCCGGAGTAAGAAGCAAGGCAGGAACAGAACTGGGTATTGGTGTAACAGGGATTGCTGGGCCTTCTGGTGGAACGCAAGAGAAGCCTGTGGGCACGGTGGTGTTTGCGGTAGAAACCTCTGATCAACAGGAGATCAGAACGATGAGATTTTATGGCGGACGTGAGCTTGTCAATTACCAAGCATCCCAGTTCGCACTCGACATGGTTCGTCGAATACTGGAAGATCGTGATTGAAACAACCGAGATGGTTTTAGGTCGGGGGCGTTGACTTGGTTTACTTCCTGCGTGCCCAGATATGAATACATCACTTGTTTTGCTTGGATATATTGTTGGTTCGATTCCATTTGGATTTTTATTGACGTGGAAGTCATCTGGAATTGACGTTCGAAAAATTGGAAGTGGAAACGTTGGTGCAACCAACACTCTCCGTGCGGCAGGCAGACTTACAGCTCTGGTGGTAATGATGTTAGATGCGGCTAAAGGTGTGGCGCCCGTTCTAGTTGTAGAGCGTATGGGTGCAAGCGATATGAATTGTGCTGCAGTTGGGCTTGCCACAATCATCGGTCACATATATCCAGTGTGGTTACGATTTCGTGGAGGGAAAGGAGTTGCGACTACAGCTGGTGTGTTTGGTGTGCTGACACCGGTCGCTGTTGCTGCGGCGGCTGGACTGTTTTTCGTCTTGGTTTGGCGAACTCGGTATGTATCGGTAGGTTCCATTGTTGCATCGATTGCTCTCGTGCCCTTGACCTACCTTATTGCTGCACCTTTACATATAGTCGTCGTTGCTTCATTCTCGACAGCGTTAATTATTTACCGGCATTGGGAAAACATCACTAGATTAAAGTTGGGTATAGAACCTCGACTTGGTGATGAAGTCCAATGTTAAGAAGAAGACGATGGGTCAAAAAATAGCAGTTCTAGGAGCCGGCAGTTGGGGTACTGCTATGGCTATTCACCTGGGTCGGATTGGTCACAAGGTAAATCTGTGGGCGCGAAACAAGTCACTTGTTGAAACATTATTACGTGATCGTATAAATGGTGCCTACCTTCCAGAAATTTTGTTTCCGTCTAACGTTAATCCCATGAATTCGATCGAGAATGCACTTAGTGAGGTCGACTGTGTCGTAGTGGCAGTTCCTTCACATGGGTTGCGATCTGTAGTACAGCAGGCTGCTGAGTTTCTCGCGCCCCACACGACTATCGTTAGTGCGACGAAAGGCCTAGAACCAAAAACAATGCTTCGAATGTCTGAAGTAATTGAGCAAGAGGTCAAGCCATCGAATGCCATCGTGGTCTTATCAGGTCCGAGTTTCGCGCTTGAGGTAGCACACGAATTACCCACAGCCGTTCTGGTCGCCTCTTCTCAATCTGACATTCGTGATTTAATTCAACAACAGTTCCGATCAAGCTATTTTCGTCTATATGGCAGTGATGATGTCATTGGGGTTGAGATTGGTGGAGCGCTTAAGAATACGATTGCTATAGCGGCAGGTGTTGTTGAAGGGTTGGGACTTGGTCAGAACGCTTTGGCTGGACTAATAACAAGAGGATTAGCCGAAGTGTCGCGCTTGGCGTATGCGCTGGGAGCTCGCAGGGAAACGCTTTCTGGTCTAAGTGGTCTGGGTGACCTTGTTCTAACTTGCACTGGCAAGCTGAGTCGTAACCGGCGGGTGGGTTTTGAACTTGGCAAAGGGAAATCTCTTGACGAAATTGTAAGTGGAATGTCGATGGTGGCTGAGGGTGTTCGCACGACGGACGCTGGACTGTTACTTGGGGCTTGTCATGGAGTTGAACTACCAATTACCTCGCAAATGAGCGAAGTACTCGCTGGTCGCATTGAGCCGCGAGCAGCGGTCGAGGCTCTCATGTTACGTCGACAGAGAATTGAATCCGAGCCTGATTGACGCTTTGGTTTCAGCAAGGGTTAGTGTTTTATGACTCTATCTGACTTCGAATATATGAATCAGGCGTTGTGTCTCGCATTGCGAGGACGGGGGCGGACAAGCCCAAACCCGATCGTCGGGGCCATAGTCGTATCAGATGGAGTTGTCGTAGGCTCAGGATATCACCAAGAAGCTGGCTCTCCTCACGCTGAGGTTCACGCTCTGAGTGCTGCTGGATCTGCAGCAAAAGGGGCGACCCTGTTTTGCACTCTGGAACCATGCTGTCACACTGGACATACTGGTCCTTGCGTGGAACAAATTGTTGAATTCGGTGTAAGACGAGTGGTCGTTGCGGTTGAAGACCCCAATCCGCTCGTTGCAGGTGGAGGAATCTCTTTTCTTAGAGATCAAGGCGTGCAGGTGGAAGTGGGTCTTTGTGGTCGAGAAGCCTCCCAAGTTAATCGAGATTTCTTCACTTTTATCCGCTACAACAGGCCATTTGTCACTATGAAGATTGCCTTAAGTATTGATGGTTATACGACGAGCAAGGAGGGTAGTCGTGCAACCATAACTTCGACGACTGCAAATCGACACGCACATCTATTGCGTGCTGAAGTGGACGCTATCGGTGTAGGTTCAGGAACCATTGTAACTGACGATCCTCTTTTAACAGCTCGGGAGGTTCATCGCAGGCGACCACTTACTCGCGTGATTTTTGACACACGACTGAGGACCCCTCCGACTGCCAGAATTTTTTCCACGCTCGATCATGGACCCGTTATTATCGTTACAACGACCAAGGTTGTGGATTCTAGGGCTAGGGATGTCGAGATGCTGGTAAAAGCTGGCGCAAAAATTGAATGTCTTGAATCCTGCAAGATAAAAATGGCTTTAGGGCGTATGGGTGAGTTGGGAATAATGTCGCTTTTACTCGAAGGCGGAACGACTATTCATCGAGCGGCGTGGG
>DODG01000267.1:1396-4236 GCA_003509065.1 Acidobacteriota bacterium | reverse complement strand
AACATAGGGGCTGAAGTTTTTCGACTTTGCAAGCCACTTGATATGAAATTCATCGCATATGATCCGTACCTAGATCCGTCAAGCGCACAAGAACTCGACGTCGAACTGACCGATCTTGATACTGTGTTTCGCGATAGCGATTTTCTTTCTGTCAATGTGCCGCTATCTGACGAAACCTACCATCTTGTAAATTATGCCAAGCTCAAATTAATGAAGCCAAACGCCTATTTAATCAATACATCACGGGGGCCGGTGGTCGATCAGGACGCTCTAGTTACCGCATTGAAAACGGGCAAGATTGCCGGTGCTGGATTGGATGTATTTGACCCAGAACCACCGAATGCTGACGACCCCCTACTGGCGCTGGATAATGTGATTCTTACACCACATGCGTTGTGCTGGACTGATCAATGTTTCGCCGGAATTGGTTCTCAGAACCTTAAACACGTTTTTTCAATTAAACGCGGGGCACCCCCATCTGTTTTGGTGGATCCCAACGTAATTGATAACTCGGAATTCAAACTCAAACTTGAACGTTACAAACAATCTTCCTCATAAGTAAATCATATATAAAGACTCAACCATTTTTACTACTAACAACAAAACTTCAGTCTAAATATTTTGTCCGATTGGACTGTAGATAATCATCCACCCAGTCCGCGTAACAAAGGCCTTTTCTAATTTTCGATTCGAGCTCAACCTCTTTCTTTTTCACAACTTCTATACTCGAAATTACCTTATCAATATCATTTCTAGAAATCACCACTACCCCGTTTCTATCGCCAACAATCATATCGCCCGGCTGAATTACCGATCGTGAAATCGAGATCGGCAAACCGACTCTCCCTGGACCATGCGCATAAGGTGAGTTAGGAGAGACCCCACAACAAAACACTGGAATCTCCGCTGCCAGGATACCTTCAATATCCCTCACCAATCCATCTGTAACAATTGCTGCAATACCTTGATTTCTCGCCATCGCAGCTACATTGTCACCAATCACTGCAGCGCCGTCATACCCCCCGTTTGATATCACCAATACATCTCCACGCTGAGACAGTGCTATTGCCGGCTGAACAGGAAGGTAATCCCGGGGCTCAGCCTTTACCGTCATCGCTGGACCCACAAAACACATCTTCTCATCGAGGGGCTTTATTTTCCAATCTAGCGCCCCAGTTCCATTTTGAGCATCGACGACAAACCCTGTTGGCACTCCTTGGAGTTTCTTAACGCACTCCGCTGGCGGCCGCTCGAAATTTCTCCTTACAACCAGACCTACCGGTTCTCCAATCATTAGAAATTCTCCCGAATAGGTTCTACCAAAATTTCTTGCCCTTCACGCCGAAATAGTTTATGTACATTCTTCATATTCCACTTCTCCATCCAATTTTTCACCTATTTTTTAAACGACAACTATCACTCAAACACTATGGTAATTACATTTAAGAAACTGGAAGAGTTATCCAGAAAAATCTTTGCCGCAATTGGCAGCAACGCCGACGAAGCAAGAGACATCAGCCGACTTCTCGTGCGCGCAAATTTGACTGGTCACGACTCTCACGGCGTTATCCGCATATCACAGTATATCGAGTTCTGGCGTAAAGGAGATGTAATCCCTAATCAAACGGCTTCCATAAATTTCGAAAATGACGCAATCGCCGTATTTAATGGGAATAGAGGATTCGGGCAAACCATTGGACATCAAGTTATCGATGTTGGAATTCAGAAGGCGCGAAAGTTTGGCGTCTCAATAGTCAGTGTTGGAAACGTTGGGCATCTGGGTCGAATTGGCGATTGGTCAGAAAAAGCCGCCGACGCAGGTCAGGCGTCCCTCCATTTTGTAAATACTTCTGGAGCATCAACCATTGTCGCGCCATTTGGCGGCACCGAAGGTCGTTATGCGACTAATCCTATATCCATCGGTATGCCAAAAAATGATGGCGACTCGCTAATATTCGATGCTGCAACATCTAAACTTGCGGAAGGCAAGGTCAAAGTAGCACTTAACAAAGGCTCGAAACTCCCGCCCGACACACTTCTGGATTCAAGCGGTACGCCAACACGCAATCCTGCGGCTCTCTATACTGAGCCACGCGGAGCTTTGATGCCTATGGGGGAATATAAGGGGTCTGGACTCGCCATCATGACTGATCTTCTTGCGGGCGCGATTGGAGGCGGTGGCTGCCACGCTCCGGGTGTCACCGCCTTGTCAAATGGTATGCTGTCGTTTCTGGTTGATCCGGGGGTCTTCGCCGACCGAGACTTTGTTGATTCGGAAACACAGAAATTTACAGATTGGGTTCGCCAAACGGTGCCAGCAGATCTCAACTATCCTGTCCAATTGCCAGGTGATCCCGAACGGAAATCGGAAACAGAGCTCCGCAAACATGGAATAACGCTCGACGACAGCACGTGGCACCAAATCCTATCTACAGCCGAGGATCTCGGTGTCACCCCGTGAGGCATTGAAATTTCCAGATTCAGCGAGTTGAAACCACAGATTGATATATTTATGCAGCAATGACCCACGTCCAATTTAATAATCTTGCTCGTTTGGCTGACAACGACGATAACGTCGCTATTGCCACCCAACGTATAGAGCTTGATACATCCGTCAATGGACCCAACGGGCAATTTAGGATTCCACACACAATCCTTGAGGGTCATCGCTTCGTTATCAAACCTATCAACGCAGGTGACTCACTTTTTTCCTGGGCGTTACCCTTCGGAACCGCTATACGGGACCTCTCCCCTGGTGAATATGTGTGTAACGAAAAGATTCTCACTGCGTTGGCACAGCGAAACATCGACTTCGATCTGCCACGCCAAGCCAACTTTCT
>DODG01000267.1:0-1065 GCA_003509065.1 Acidobacteriota bacterium | reverse complement strand
GATGTCATGCTAGAACATCAAATTGACACAACAAATTTTTCACCAGGGCGGCAGGTACCAAGAAATAGCGAGACAGAAACCTTTCTTGGATACCGGCGTCCGGGGCGACGCGGTGTAGGCACTCGAAACTTTATCGTGGTACTGGCAGTGACGGTTAAATCGGCTGCGTTTGCTCGCCAAATTGAGTCTAAATACGCATCACGAAACCTTGGAAAAAATATTGATGGCGTGATTGCGGTTACTCACACGGAAGGCGACGGCACTTTGTCGCCAAATAACTATTCTCTAGTAATGCGGACCTTAGCTGGGTTCATGGTCCATCCAAATGTGGGCGCAGTCCAGGTCGTAGATTACGGCGATGGCACCTTTACAGCAGACCATCTCAGGCAATTTGCCTTGGACAACAACTACCCCCTCGACCAAACCTTGCATGAATTCCAAACAATTGAGAGTTCAAACGACAGGGCACTCTTGGAAGCGTCTAAAACAATAGATCAATGGATCCCCATTATTGACAAGCAAGTTCGGTCAGAGGAGCCAGTAGAAAATATCAGTCTCGCTCTTCAATGTGGAGGCTCCGATGCGTTTTCAGGTATTTCTGGTAATCCACTTGCGGGATCTGTCGCAAAAGAAGTTATCCGCCGTGGCGGAAGGGCCAATCTTGCCGAAACTGATGAATTGATTGGTGCAGAATCTTATGTACTTAGTAACGTTAAAGATCTTTCTACCGCGGAACTATTTCTAGAAAAGATTAGAAATTTTAAGCAATACGCCGCGAATCACGGTGCGAGCGCTGAAGGGAATCCAAGCGGTGGCAATAATTTCCGTGGTCTGTATAACATCGCGCTGAAATCTATCGGAGCCGCACGGAAAAAGGACCCTGAAGTGCGCCTGGATGCCGTCATTGACTACGGGGCCCCAATGACGGACAGCGGTTACTATTTTATGGACAGCCCTGGCAATGATCTTGAGAGCATTGCAGGGCAAGTTGCTTCCGGTTGCAACATGATTTTGTTCATCACTGGAAACGGCTCTATCACGAATTTTCCATTCGTGCCTACTTTG
>DODG01000300.1:8810-21239 GCA_003509065.1 Acidobacteriota bacterium | reverse complement strand
CGAGCCTTGCCATCAAACAGTTCGATGAAATTTGCCTTTCCAAAGCTGCGCATCGCTACAATCCGACCTGTAGTGATAGTAGTCTTAGCGGCAGCCTCAAGTGTCTCGCCACTTTCCCCCTGATAGGTTTTAACGAGGCAGTCGATCGTGTCGGTGTACCGGAACGAGTGAGGATATAAAGCGCGGCCAAGGCGACCAATTTCCTCGAGATTCGTCCGACGCTGAATAAGTTGGTCTGATTCTTGACTCATTTCATTACGCCACGCCGTTATCACTCAGTGTCAGGAGGAACAGCCGTCGCCAACTGCCGGAGCTATGATGGTTGCTGGTTCGTCTCGCTCTAACTTAATTCTAATATCATCAAGCACGCCATTAATGAATGCTACGGAGTCATCAGCGCTAAATGTACGGGCAAGTTCCAGCGCTTCGTTGATCACCACAGGCTTGGGAGTTTCACTAGTGTAGAGAAATTCGAACACGGCCATACGCAGAATCAATCGATCGAGCAACACTAACCGTGAGGGACGCCAGTGCTCTACACTTCTCGCAATCAAGGGATCGATTTCATCGAGATGTTCAATTGTCCCCTCAGCTAACAGCAAGGCAAAGGGCCTCTCGCTCTCTGGAGTTGGCTTAGTTGGCCAGAATGTTTTTAGAGCAGTCGCTACCTTCAGGTGAGTGATTTCGCATTGGTACAGCACCTGCAGCGCCAGTTCTCGACTGCGATGGCGATTTTGGTGCCCTGCGCCTGTTACCATCATCCGCACTATTCCTCGTCTAACGATCCCGGTAAAAATAGCCCAGCCGAAAACTCCACCATCTCCACTGCGGCAAGTGCTGCATCTCTACCCTTGTTTTCCTGGGGGGCTTCATCTGAGCGCGCTAGAGCTTCTTCTATGGAATTCGTCGTAAGCACACCGAACGTCATCGGAATGCCGGTCTCTGAAGAAGCCAATGTAATGCCGTGTGCTACAGCGGACGCGATGAAGTCAAAATGTGACGTTTCACCGCGAATCAAACAACCTAAACACACCACCCCTGAAAATCCTCCGCTCTCCGCCACCTGACGCGCTGCAAATGGAAGCTCAAACGCGCCTGGCACCACGTAGATCTCTATTCTGTCCGACTGCACACCAGACTCCACCAACGCGTCGAGAGCACCTTGACGCAAGCGGTCGGTGATTTCTTCGTGATAACGTGACACCACAAGCGCAAAACGATGGGATCGGCTACCAGTCGAACCACCAGATTCTCCACGCGGTTCGTTACTAGTTTTGTTACGTGTCATGATCTCAACACCCTACTGCCCCTTAAACGTAGGCTTGCGTTTTTCAAGAAAAGCCTGAGTGCCTTCACGCATATCCTCAGTGGAGGCAACCAGCCCAAAAAGCGTGGCTTCGTAATGCACCGCTTTTTCGAATGGCATGTTGAGACCGGAGTTGACTGCGTTGAGAATATACTCAATCGCCACCGGGGCCTTCGTCCCAAGGTGGTGTGCAAGTGCCAGCGCCTTGTCAAGCAACTGGTCAGGCGGCAGAACCTGATTTACGAGACCAATCCGCCAGGCCTCACGTGCGTCAATGTGTTCACCCGTCAAAAGCAATTCAAGAGCCCGACCTTTACCTACTAAACGGGGCAAACGCTGAGACCCCGCATATCCTGGAATGAGGCCGAGTTCGATCTCTGGTTGTCCAATCTTCGCAGTTTCAGCAGCCAGCCTAATCGTGCAGGCCATTGCCAACTCGCATCCACCGCCCAAGGCATATCCATTAATTGCTGCGATGACTGGCTTCCCGAGGTTCTCGACCAAGTCAAAGATTTGTTGCCCACGTCTCGCATGGTTTCGACCACTCACTGGTGTCTGTACCGCCAGTTCCTTAATATCGGCACCCGCCACGAATGCCTTCTCACCGGCCCCAGTCAACACTACACATCGAATCGTCGCGTCATCCCTTAACTCACGTAAGACTTGGCTGAACTCGTCAAGAGTCTCACTGTTTAAAGCGTTGAGCACCTTCGGACGGTTGAAGGTGACCAAGGCAACCGGTTCGTCGCGTTCGACCAGCAAGTGTTTAAAAGTCATTTGAATCTCGTGACAGGCCATTTCGATCCGTCAACCAAGCTACATCCCTCAAACACGGCAACGTCCATGATGTCGTGTATATCCAAAGGCAGCGTTAGAGATGTTAGCTGCTCACAAATTATCAGAAACCGCCTGCTGCTGAAGTCTCACATTGGTGATTGAGACACGGCTATGAGTGAACTATTTTGCCCGCTCGTCTTGCTTTAATTATACTCCACGCCCAAAGCAGTACGACCGCGCAAGTCGCACCGACCGCATCAAACAATACATCGGTAATTTCAGGTGAACGCCCCGGCACGAAACTCTGATGAAACTCATCGCTACAGCCATACAACGTTGCGAGGAGAGAGGCCAGCGTCGCCGTTGCACCCGTGACCAACTGCAATTGCGCGTTCGCTAATCCTCGGAGTATCAACGCGCCCAATAATGCGTACGTCAATCCGTGCAGGAGTTTGTCGGAGATATTAGTAGTGGACGACGGTAGCGTGGAGAGAGACGAAACACCAAAAATGACGGCCATTAATAGACAGGCCGGCCCCCAGAGATAAACAAAACGAACGATTGGATGTTCACGGGGTCGCCAAAACGGATTGTTTTTCACACGCACACACTTGAAGCGCTCAATTACCACGGAACCGCATACATCATCCAGCCAAGCACGATCGCTGACAGAACAAAACTGGCAAGCAAAGTACCACCCAACCTTAGTTGCTCGCCCGGGTTTTCGCGCATGAGCACAGCGAAGACTAGAGATACAAACATCGAAAACAGAACAAGTAATCCGAAGTGACTGGCCAAATTCCTATTTTCTCCCCATAGCAATATCGTACACATCAATCATCACCAGGAAATTCAGGAGTCCTGATGTAATGAGAAAGGTATTGCCATACTCATACGTGCTAATTGGGACTCGACCAATACCCCATTCAGCTAGTCGCGCAATCATATACGCTGCTCCGATACCCATATCAGCAATCGATGCTAAGGCCACAAGAGGCTGAGACGGTTCAAAAGGGAAAATCCGTCCACCTAGCACTAAACCGATCGCAAACATAAGCGACAACGCTGTAAACAGAATGACGCCGTTCCGCGTCCGATGTAACCACAAGTGACCAGCACCGGGCACGAACCACGCGACAATGCACAACAACACGGCATTAGGCTTCCCAACCGTCGACGGGCGGATATTCTGGCGTGTACGCAATAGTTGCTCTCCTGTCTCTACAACTCCTGAAAGTGTGTGAGTTGCTTAAACGCGACGAATCGACGTTCGATCTCATCTTGAGTTAGTCGTAACAGGCGATCTAATCCGAAATCCTCAACCGAAAACGAGGCCATCGCACTACCCGCAATGATCGCTTGAGCCAATACAACGTCCGTTGTCTTCTCAGACCCAGCTAGATAACCAATAAACCCTCCTGCAAAAGTATCGCCAGCACCCGTCGGATCACAGACCTTTTCTAGTGGCATACCAGGTACCGCGAAGAATTCCTCCGTACCAGCCATCAATGCCCCATACTCACCACGTTTGATAATCACTATCGTTGGACCAAGATTTTTGATACCACGGGCTGCCTTAACAAGATTAGATTCGCCGCTCAGTTGCCGAGCTTCTTCATCGTTAATGATAAGAATGTCGACCCGTTTAAGCACCTGCCGCAGTTCCTTGGGATTACCCTCGATCCAGTAGTTCATCGTATCCGCTGCTACGAGGCGTGGTTTCTTCACCTGATCGAGTACTTCGAGTTGCAGGGACGGATGAATGTTTCCAAGGAATACGAACGGAGACGACCGGTAAACTTCTGGAACTACGGGTCGAAACTCTTCAAAAACATTGAGATGCGTATAAATCGTCTCGCGTGAATTAAGATCAGCGCTATATTCACCTTTCCAGCGAAATGTCTCACCTGGTACACGTTTCAAGCCACTTAGATCAATACGTCGCCCGTCGAAAATTCGCATGTGAGGCTCTTGAAAATCGTCACCCACAACCGCAACGATCCCCACGTCAGTAAAAAACGATGCGGCTAAACTAAAATACGTTGCTGCACCGCCGACAACTCGTGAAACTTTTCCATACGGGTTCGTGATGGAATCAAACGCGACTGAACCAACTGCAAGAATTTGTGCCATAAAGTCCTTATAAAAATTTAATTGGATAAATATTTGCCAATCAGTGGCCAGAGTTCCTGGCGCGTGCTAGCAGACATCGCCTCCGGTCTTGTAATAATGGATGTAGCAAGGGCCGTCGCACATTCGCAAGGTCGTGCGCATGGCAGTGCAGCAACAACATCGCTGATCACCTGCTGTGCAGACACCGCATTCTGAGTTAAATTCTTGACGATCATTTCGACCGTCACTTCGTCATGCGTGGGATGCCAGCAGTCGTAATCCGTAACTAGCGCTAGGGTCGCGTAGCAAATTTCTGCTTCACGGGCGAGTTTGGCTTCCTGCAAATTCGTCATCCCAATAATGTCGAATCCCCATGACTGGTACAGCTTGGACTCTGCCAACGTCGAAAATTGGGGACCTTCGATACAAACGTAAGTACCACCACGATGGGCACGCACACCCAGCGCCTTCGCTGCCTCGAAGGCTAGCCCACTGAGTGTCTGACAGAGTGGACGAGCAAATCCAACATGGGCAACCACCCCACGACCGAAAAATGTACTGATGCGTCCACGGGTGCGGTCGATGAACTGGTCTGGCACTACAATATCCAGTGGGCGATAGCCCTCCTGCAAGCTTCCCACCGCGCTTGCTGACAGTATCCATTCAACACCAAGAGTCTTGAAACCAAAAATATTGGCTCGAAAATTGAGTTCGGAGGGCAAGATGCTATGTCCACTTCCATGACGAGCTAGAAACGCTACTCGGCGCCCGCGCAGCGTTCCCGTAACATAGGGGCCCGATGGTTCACCAAATGGTGTTTTAACAATAATCTCCTCACGATCAGTCAAGGCCTCCATGTCATATAAACCACTACCGCCGATGATACCAATTTGAATCTCCATAAGGCTCCAGCACCAATAATTAAGTGTTCTTGACCTATAACGTAGAAACGGCCACCGGTCTTACCATTGAATCCATCCCATACAGGAACCAGATCTTGTTACCTTATTTGCGGCCCTTCCATCAACTCCACAAGCACGCCATGAACACTGGAAGGATGTATGAATGCAACGAGTGAACCATCCTGCCCTTGGCGCGGCACCTCATCAATTAAACGTACTCCACGTACTCGGAGTTGCTCCAAGGTATCGCTCAGATTGTCAACACGAAACGTGATGTGGTGTAAACCTGGACCGCGTGACACCAAGAATCGTCCGACCGGTGAATCGTCTTCTGTAGCTTCCAAAATTTCAAGCTCCACCTCACCAGCCGATACCATATGTGTCCGAACCTGCTGCGAAGATACAGCCTCGGGTAACGACACCTCAAGACCCAATGCGTCCCGATAGAATCGTAAAGCTTCGTCGAGGTCCCTTACGGCGATGCCAACGTGTGTCAACGTCGCTTTCATACAGGTCTACTCTCCTTTCCGAAGGGTGCGTTCCAAGATCGTTTCCACCGCTGTATACGGATCTAATTCTCGCCGAGAAAGGCTTTCAAGGATTTCATTAAACTCTCCTGATCGCAGGACATCACCCGTTTCGATCTGTCGACGAAAGTGGTGTTGCAGAAGCTGCCACAAGCCGAGACGATCGCGATTGCGACGGCGCTGAGATTGGAGAGGGTTGGTTTCAACATGAAACCGATTAATGGCTTCTAGTAGCAAGTCGATGCCATCCCCGGTCGTCGCTTGCGTTAGTAAGACCGGTGGTCGCCACGGCTTGGACTCGTCAATCTGCATTTCAAGCATCGTCTCAATTTCAGCGACAGCCTGATGTGCGCCAGTGTGATCAGCTTTATTCACAACGAAGATGTCACCAATTTCCATAAGGCCAGCCTTGAGCGCCTGCACATCATCGCCAAGACCAGGAATCGTAATCACTACGGAGATATCAGCAACACGAGTAATTTCAACTTCGGCCTGACCAACCCCAACGGTTTCAATTAACACAATGTCATAGCCTGCCGCATCAAGCACCACGATGGCATCATGAGTGGCGATAGCCAGCCCGCCAAGTTGACCACGTGTTGCCATACTACGAACGAAGACACCAGCATCACCAACATGAGCCTGCATCCGCACCCGGTCCCCCAGAATCGCCCCACCACTTAATGGACTGGTGGGATCAACCGCGATAACGCCAACATAGTGACCATTCTCTCGCAACAACGCGATGAGTCGATCGACAACCGTGCTCTTACCAACACCAGGCGCTCCAGTCACACCGATTACGAACGCTCGTCCAGCGCGTCCGTAGAGGGCCTTGATCAATGAAAACCCGTCAGGCGACCCCGTTTCGATAAGCGAAATGCCACGCCCGACAGCGTGCCTGTCTCTCTCAAGAATGCGCTCAACGAGGGCCTGCTCAACACTTGGAGTCATCAACCACCGGCAATGGAGTCACTAAAATCTGGGCTGTATTGTGTTCGCCGCTGATATTTCTAATGGACAATTCGGCAAAACTGTATCACACGCTCAAACACCACCACGGTAGCCAAAGCAATCAAGACAGGCACCGACACAAGAGTACTTTGAGCCTTGTGGGTGAAGGTCTACACTTATACTAAGCATTACCACGGGTGCCTTTACTCGCCCAGCGAAGGAGCAATCGTATGATTGGACGAACTATTCTTTACCTAACCGCCTTTATCGTTCTACTTGGTGCCTCCCCAGCCTTTAGCCAAGACCGCATCTTTACAGCAGAAGCCGGCATGGTATTTCATCCGATTCAGCCAGACAAAACTGAAGACTTTGAGATGGTTATGGGACGAGTACGTGATGCCTTGCATGAGAGTGAAAGCGCAGTACGCCGCAATCAGGCTGAAAATTGGAAGGTCTATCAAGCGGTTGAACCAGGCCCGCAAGATTCAGTTCTGTATATTTTCGTCATCGACCCTGCGCTCGAAGAAGCGGACTACACGATTGGCAATATTCTACGAGAAGAATTACCACTTGAAGCGCAGGCCTTGTACGAAACGTTTGCTTCGTGCTACGCCTATAGTCCAAGCATGATCAATATGCGATTGGCCTCGGATTTCAACGAATCCGCTACGAGTGATGGAAACAGTCAACAATAAGGAACGGGCTATGACCAAGTTGGGCTCACCAATCCGAGATCGTTGCCAACTGGCAATACTCACAGGCTTTCTGGTGTGCCTCATCACGGTGTTCCAACCCGCAACAACCTATGCTGATGTCACGCTCTTCACCGGGGTAAATAACACAACCGCAAACCGCCCGACTAGCGGTTTTGCCATCGGGATGCTATTTATGAAGCTCGTAGGCTTCGAGCTGGAGTATGCGAGCGCACTGGAGGACCCTGCCCTTGGATCTCCGTTACTGAGAACAGGTATGGCGAATGTTGTGGTTGAAACTCCCACCGCAGTCAAGGGGTTCAAGTTCTACGGCACAACTGGTATTGGAATCTACCGAGAAAAAATGGTCAGTTCGAGATTTAACCAGCTCGGTGTAAACGTCGGTGGTGGCATCAAAATGACTCTGGCTGGGCCGTTTCGGGTACGGGTCGATTATCGAATCTTTAGATTACGTGGTTCGCCACAGAAATCCGACCCCAAGCGACTCTATGTGGGGTTAAATGCAGCCTTTTGAAACCAACCATCCTGCCTGTTTCGTGAGCAATGACACTCTGCCCAGCCAAAACAAAGCACGTGAGGTTCTACAGTCGCAGGAACCTGCATTGCTAACAATGCGACCCTTACAGCCTACAGAGAGACTTCATCCTAGGCGGTAAACTTGAACACGCTAAATCTACCCAGTGACCGTGATACCAATTATCGGTAGTCAGCTAAATCATAGCGATTAAAAACTCACTGCACTGGGTCAATTTCCGAAGCACTATAACCAGCGGCTGCGGCACTATAAATATCGTACAGACGCTGCGCTTCTTCTTGCCCATACGCCTCAAGGAGAATATTCGAAACGGTGTAATCTGCTTGTGGCACCGGCGGATCGATAATCGCGAGATAAATCACGCTGCCATCTGCTTGTGCGGGTAACTTATATATTTTCCAACTATCCGCCTGACGTCGCTTGGCTGAGTCGTCGCTGTTTTGAAGGCCTTCCTTCACCCTGCCCATCACCATTTCGAAATCGGCAGTACTCCCGGCCCTAATGATGTTTTGAATGAATCCTCCATTATTGAATGTCAACGCAGAATTTTGCGCCTGCGCTACCGCAAGGCCCTGCATCCCAAACAGAACGATTATTGCTGTCAAAGCTCCGACCCAGACAGATCGACTGAACCGGATCGAAGAAAACCTTAATAAACCCATTCCCAAACCTCCTTGAATCAAAAGCGCTTACTTTACCGTATTACCCCACTAAACGAAAACACTCATTATCTCATTCGCGACCAGCATTCCCTGCCTGGTAAGCCGCAGTCGCCGATTTTCCTCCACTAGCACCCCGACGTCAAGAAAAGGCCTCAAAGCCGAGCCATACTGTCCTCTGACGTCAATCTCGTAACGCGTCTCTACTATATCTAAGTCCACCCCATCCACGAGTCGTAATCCCATGATTAATGCGTCAGACCAACACTCTTCCACCGACCTCATCCGTTGATCAACGCGGAAATCGACTCCATTTTTGGCCTTAACAACGTACTCATCAACACTGGACACATTGTGCCACCTCAGATTGCCACGGGTTGAGTGAGCACCACAACCAAATCCAATCCAGGCCCCATCGGTCCAGTACTTCAGATTGTGCTGTGAGCGCTTCCCTGGACAAGCTACGTTCGAAATCTCATACTGATGATACCCTGCCCCTTCGAAACGTTCCATCGCATCCAGATACATATCTGCTGCATCATCATCCGGCACACGAGACCAAGCTTGTCTTGCCATCTGAGCTTGCAATGGTGCACTTGGATATAACTCAAGTAAATAGAGTGACACGTGATCAGGAGCCAAGGCGAGCGCCGCATCAACGGATGTTTGCCATTCTACAAGCGTTTGCCCTGGCAACCACATCATGAGATCAAGGCTTAGATTATCAAAACCTTCTCTGCGAGCTGTTCGGAACACGCGCTCCGCGTCAGACGCTGTATGGGCTCGATCTAACCGAGCGAGTTCTTCATTAAGAAAAGACTGGACCCCTATACTCAGCCGCGTAATACCAGCCTGGCGATAACCAGCCAATCGTTCTATCGTCAAAGACTCGGGATTCGCCTCCAAGGTGATTTCCGTGTCGCTCGCCAGATTAAATGAGTCCCGACAAGCAGCCACCAGCCGACCTACCTCCTCAGGTAACAACAAGGACGGGGTACCGCCACCGAAGTGCACCGAGTCAACCGAAGAACCATCAGCCATCTTTCGAACTTCAAGTTCGATTGCTGTTAGGTACGACTCTTTGCGCGGCTCATTAAATAAAAAACGATTAAAATTGCAATAGCCGCAAATAGCACTACAGAACGGGATGTGCAGGTACAGACCTAGTGCGTCGCTTGCCGTAATCCCCGCCGCTGTTGGTAAGCCTTCAATTGAGCACGTCTCCGCACTCACGACGACCCTGCCTTACCACCAGACCATTTCAAGTCGGCTTTACCATTACGCAGTCTGGCCTTAAGTTGTCCACCAGCCCGTCGCCGAGTCACTCGAGTAGGCAGGACGGACGCCCCGCGACGCTTCCATAGCAGGTGAAGATCATCTGATGTTGCTGGCCCGTGTTCAGAGTCCCAGAAGCGATAATCTGCTCCAGAAAACTCGAGGAATTCACACATTTCATGCAATCTTGAGTGCATTCGGAAGCCGACTCGCTCAATAAGAGCTTGGTCCAAGCGTTCATCGTCCTGCTCAGGGTGATCTTCGTAATTAGAAGTAAAAATTGTCGGTCGTCGATCATTGTAACGTGTATTAACTATTAGGTTTAGCGTCTCGTCGACCCATTCTGACGTCTTTTCAGAACCAAGATCGTCCAACACCAATAGTTCAGCCTCGATTACCGGTCGTAGGACGTCGGTCTCCGTGGTACGAACCACTGGATTGTAAGTACTGCGTATCATCCGCAACAATTCCCGGGTGTCGAAAAACAAAGCCCGGGCGCCGCACTTTTGAACGACATGTTTCAAGACCGCAACAGCAAGATGAGTCTTACCAATTCCTGGTGGGCCAATAAAGAAAAGTCCTCGATCGGCAACCGGGAACCTCTCCGCAAACGCACGACTGCGAGTCACAGCTTTCTCTAATCTCTCATTAGGATAGGTTACAAATCCACCTAGATCGCAACCTTGATAGCGAGGTGGAATACGTGCGTCGCGGAGAAGCTTGTCGGCTAAAGCGTCTCGCCAACATTCACACCGCACAACATGATGAATGCCGTCGCCCTCGATCGGTTTCCACCCGGTACCACCACAGTGCTCACAGGACATCGTTTTATTAACCACACTTGAAATGACGGTGAACCACAACCAACTAGCGCAGTTCCCTAAGCCGCACATTGTACTGCAGAGTAAAATCAGTCAGAAGAAAAATGATCAAAAATTGGTGGGCGAGCTATCTCTTCGGGATTGATTCCGATTTAAACTTGACTCTTGACTTTCTTGTTCTTCTTTCCAGTCTTCAGATCAGGATTGATCCCGATTTGAATTTGACTCTTGACTTTCCTGTGTTTTTTTCGACTCCTCGGAACCTGCAAGTATGAGATCGGTTGGGGACGACTTAACAATGGCAGTTCCGAGGCGTTGTTCCCAGTCGCCAAGACCACGTGTCAGTTCTTGTTTGACATAAGCGACGAACTCGTTCACCTCGGTTTGCATTTCCTCAATCTTGCGACGCATGTTGAGAATAATCTCGACACCCGCCAAATTCACGCCAAGCTCTCGGGTCAGCGATAAGATCATTTCAAGTTGCTCAAGGTCTTCCTCCGAATAGAGCCGCGTATTGCCATCCGTCCTAGAAGGTTTCAATAATCCTTCACGTTCGTACAAACGGAGAGTCTGGGGATGAATATTGAACTTTTTTGCCACGGCGCTAATCATGAAAAGTCCTTTATTTTGAGCTTTTATAGCCATTTTATTCTACATCTCTCATCCTAAAAACAAACCTCTCGTTAGGGAAGCTTATCGAACTCTTTCCGGACATTCTCAGGATTTAGTTTGCCAAATTCTCGTAACAACTCCTTAGATCGCTCATCGGCCAAACGAGGTAGAACCAAACGTATTTCAACAATCAGATCACCCTGTGGTCCGCTTCCTAGAGAAGGCACACCACGTCCACGGAGTCGAAATCGCTGTCCTGATTGCGTACCTGGTGGAATCCGTACGCGACCCCGACCATCAAAAGTTGGTATTTCAATTTTTGATCCAAGCGCGGCTTCATGAATCGCTATCGGTACGACGAGAAATAAATCGTTGCCGTGACGCTCAAACAGTTCATGCTTCTCCACAGCAATTGTCAAATATAAGTCACCCGCACGACCACCACGGCGCCCAACGTGTCCGCGTTCACGTATCCGGATCCGACCACCATCAGCTATGCCTGGTGGCACGCGTACTCTGTTTTTTTCTGTACGAGGGATTACACCTTCACCACTGCAGGTGCCACATCCTCTGTGGTGCTTTCGTCCTGAACCGCCACACTCTCTACAATTCTTTGAAAACACCATGTGCCCACGAGCCCAGCGCACACTGCCTGTGCCCTGACACTCGACACATCGACCCTCAGCCATTTGCAATATGCCCGTACCCTGACAAACGGCACACCCGCTGAGTCTGGTTATATTCACTGAGCGCTCGACTCCACTCACGGATTCCTCAAAGCTGACTGTGAGTCCTAACATTAGGTCAGCACCATCTTCTGGAACCGCTTCCCCTATCTCAGGTTGAGTAAAGACATCCGCAAAGAGGTCGCCAAACGTTGACGCGGCAGATCCTTCAGCAGAAACAGAAAAATCAAAACCTTCAAATTCAAATGAGGAGGACGACTCAGGCAAATCAGTTATCTCTCCATGGGTGTCATAGCGCTGACGACGCTCTGGGTCACTTAAAGTCTCATAGGCCTCGTTCACACGACGGAAATACACTGCCGAGGCCTGATCGCCAGGATTGATACCGGGATGAAACTTTCGTGCTAGGCGCCGGTAGGCACGCTTTACATCCCTAACTGTGGCGCCGCGTTCGAGCCCAAGAATTAGGTAGAAATCCATTGCTCTCGACGGCGGGAGTTAATCCGCCTTCCTATTTCTTTTCGTCTTCAACCACTTCTGCGTCGATCAC
>DODG01000300.1:0-8431 GCA_003509065.1 Acidobacteriota bacterium | reverse complement strand
GGCACCTTGCTCTCCATCGCTGGCCGGTGCCTGTTTATAGAGGGTCTCGGCCGCCTTATGCTGAGCCGAGGTCAGCTGTTCAAGAGCTTGTGTCAGTGATGCTTCCTCACCACTCTCCAGCGCTTTCTTGACCTCAGCGATTGCTGCCTCCAGTGGTTCGCGCTCGGTGCTTGATAATTTATCGCCACTCTTTTCAAGCATCTGTTGTGCACCGTAGACGGCTTGGTCAGCTTGGTTACGCTGTTCGATCTCGTCACGCCGGGCCTTATCCTCCTCTGCGTGCAATTCGGCCTCTTTCATCATCCGGTCGACTTCGTCTTTGGCAAGACCACTTGAGGCAGTAATTGTAATGTTCTGCTCCTTACCTGTTGCCTTGTCCTTCGCCGTAACGTTCACAATCCCGTTAGCATCGATGTCAAAGGTAACCTCGATCTGTGGAACACCTCGGGGCGCAGAAGGCAAGCCAACTAAATGAAATTCTCCTAATACTCGATTATCACGGGCCAGTGGACGTTCACCTTGTAGCACCTTAACCTCTACACTCGTTTGATTGTCAGCTGCGGTTGAGAACGTCTCGCTCTTCCGCGTTGGGATAGTAGTGTTTCGTGGAATCAAGGTCGTGGACACACCACCTAAGGTTTCGATCCCAAGCGACAATGGTGTTACATCGAGCAACAAAAGATCCTTAACATCACCAGCTAACACACCTGCCTGAAGAGCTGCCCCGATTGCCACAACCTCGTCAGGATTGACACCCTTGTGAGGCTCCTTCCCAAAGAGTTCCTTAACGATCTCCTGTACCCGTGGTATCCGCGTCGACCCACCAACCAAAACGATTTCGTCAATCTTTGAAGCCTCAAGCCCAGCGTCCGCCATGGCCTGTTTAGTGGGTCCAACAGTCCTTTGTAGCAAGTTCTCAACCAACTGTTCGAACTTCGCTCGAGTCAGCTTCATCACCAAGTGTTTTGGGCCGGATTGATCTGCCGTGATAAAGGGTAAGTTGATGTCTGTTTCCATCACCGTTGACAATTCCATCTTGGCTTTTTCGGCAGCCTCTTTCAGACGCTGTAAGGCCATCCGGTCTTTACTGAGATCGATTCCATCTGACCGCTTAAACTCAGCAACAATCCACTCAATGATGTTGTGATCCAGATTATCACCACCGAGATGGGTGTCACCGTTAGTCGCCTTAACCTCAACCACTCCCTCCCCGACCTCAAGAATCGAAACATCGAAAGTGCCACCACCGAAATCAAACACCGCAATAGTTTCATCTTTCTTCTTGTCGAGCCCATAGGAAAGAGCTGCTGCCGTGGGTTCATTGACGATCCGCATCACTTCAAGATTGGCAATTTTTCCAGCATCCTTGGTGGCCTGCCGTTGCGCATCGTTAAAATACGCAGGAACTGTGATGACAGCCTGGGTGACTGGTTGCCCGAGGTGTTCTTCAGCAGCCTGACGCAATTTCTGGAGAATCATTGCAGATATTTGTGGCGGAGTGTGTGGCTCTGTATGCCCGGCGGTTTTAATACGCACATCACCATTAGTTCCCTCCACGATGGAGTACGGAACCATCTTCATCTCCTCACTAACCTCGTTGCCCTTACGCCCCATAAATCGTTTGATTGAGAACACTGTGTTCTCAGGATTCGTCACAGCTTGGCGCTTCGCAACTTGGCCAACCAGACGCTCGTTCGAACTGGTGAATGCTACTACCGAAGGTGTTAAGCGTGCGCCTTCAGGATTGGTAACAACCGTGGGTTCACCACCTTCGATCACCGCTACCACCGAATTCGTAGTTCCAAGATCAATTCCGATAATTTTGCTCATTCTTTTCGTCACCATCTTTGCCAGCAACATCCAATGGCAAAGTCATCTATATAGCCTTATAAAATTAAGTTCAATCGTATCTATACAAATATAGAATATGAGTGTAAATATGTCAAGTATTTATGAGTGTATTGATATCAATAATTACATTTATAAACTAAACAGCCCTAACCCTCTATTAAATATGGATTTGAGGTTGCGTGTTATAATGATGTTCTTGTTTTATTAGGAGTTGAACCAGCCTTGGCACGATACGTATTTAGAATTGCTCGTCAGGCCGGTCTTATCGCCAGTTTTGTCGCTATGGCAATCCTTGGCACCACCACCGGGGTGCTCTTTACCTTTGCTGGTGACTTGCCACAAATCTCCGCTCTTGACGACTACGCACCCAATACCATCACTCGCGTTTATGCTCGAAATGGTGAAACCATTGGAGAATTCGCTACGCAGCGACGCGTCGTAATCGATTACGAAGACATCTCCCCTTATTTACGTGACGCGATAATTGCCGCGGAAGATGCGGGATTTTACAGTCACGTCGGATTGAGTATCTCCCGACTGGCCATAACGATTATGCGAGACGTTGTTCGCGGTGAACTGGCCGGCGCCAGCACTCTTACGCAACAGCTTGCCCGAAACTTATTTCTTACACAGGAGAAGACTCTGACGCGCAAGGTCAAAGAACTCCTTCTGTCCTTCCAAATTGAGAAACGGTATACGAAAACAGAAATCTTGACCCTTTACTGCAACCAAATCCTTTTTGGTCATGGAGCATACGGTGTCGAGGCAGCCTCACGTATGTACTTCAACAAATCAGCTACAGATCTTAAATTAGAGGAAGCAGCACTACTGGCCGGAATAATCCAAGCACCCGCAAGGCAAAGCCCTTTCGTTAATATTGAACGTGCGATACAACGACGCAATTACGCACTCGGCCGAATGGAAAATGAAGGGTTTATCTCCGCTGAAGAAGCTGTCACAGCCCGGGCCAAGCCAATTAGCGTATTAGATCGAAGACGTGAAAAATCGATTGCACCTTACTTCGTCGAAGAAGTGCGCCAACACCTCGAAGCAAACTACGGTGTCGAACAACTCTACGAAGAGGGGCTTTCGGTTCACACATCTCTAAATGTCGAGCTGCAAATGGCTGCGAACCGTGCTGTAACCAACGGTCTCCACCGATTGGATAAGCGCCGAGGCTTCAGGAAGCCCACACGGAATCTCACCAAGGAAGAAATCGCCCTTGACGAGGTCGACCACGCCAGATGGCATCAGCCGATCGCTACTGGCGATCGCATCCCGGCGGTTGTGACAGTAGTTAACGCCAATAATGTAGGTATGCGGTCGGGAAAGTATCAAGGGACAATCGAACGAGAAGGTTTTCGCTGGACACGGCGCCAAGATGCAAATCAGCTACTGAACGTTGGTGATTTAATTCTTGTTCAAGTCACGTCTATTGACGAGAGCCGCCAAACACTGACCGCTACACTCGACCAGGAACCGATAGCCGAAGGAGCGTTATTGGCCATCGATAATCGCACTGGACAGATCCTGGCAATGGTGGGCGGTTACGACTTTGAACGCAGTAAGTTTAATCGGACGGTCCAAGCGTCGCGCCAATTAGGATCACTCTTTAAGGCGATTCTGTACGCCACTGCGATCGACCGTGGTTACACGCCAACGTCAATCATTATGGATGAACCGGTCAGCCTCTCAGCCGGGCCTGACCAACCTGAATACTCACCGGAAAACTACGATAAAGAGTTTATCGGTCCCGTGACACTCCGCTATGCACTCGAGAAGTCTCGTAATGTCCCTGCTGTCCAAGTTATTGCCGATCTCGGACCTCAACTGGTTGCAGATTACGCGACGCGGTTTGGTTTCACATCAGAGATCCCTTCTTTCCTTTCCATTGCATTAGGTGCTGGAGAAGCAACATTGCTAGAGATCACCAGTGCATACAGCATATTTCCTAACCTTGGGGTGCGTCTTGAACCGTATGAGATCCTCCGCATCACAGATCGTGCTGGTAACCTCCTTGAAGAGAATAGACCGATGTCATACGACTCGCTGCCGGCGGACACCGCGTATATCATGACGAGTCTTCTGCGTGGTGTCGTTGAAAGAGGCACGGGCCAACAGGCCGCGGGTATCCCTTGGCCTTTAGCCGGCAAGACTGGCACCGTTGATGAATATACAGACGCTTGGTTTGTCGGCTTCGACCCCGAAATTACCGTTGGCGTCTGGGTTGGACATGATGAAAAGCGAACCCTTGGTGACGGCGAGGAGGGGGCACGAGCAGCTCTACCTATCTGGATAGAGTTCATGCGAACCCATATCGGCGAGAGAGCAGATTCACCTACCTTCCGAACGCCTTCGAATATTGTTTTTCTTTCAGTCGACCGAATGACGGGAAACATCGTAGCGCCATCATCGCCAGACGCAATTCATGAGGCCTTCATTTCTGGAACCGAGCCCGGCATTAATTTTCAACAGTAGATGTTGTTTACAAGGCTAGTCGTCACCCGCCCGGCTGAGGGTTCCGGTGGATTTTTTCATTAAATAGACCTTGATTAGGCCGTCAATATCACCATCTAATACGCGGTCCACATTACCCACATCCTCTTTTGTTCTGTGATCTTTCACAAGGCGATAGGGATGTAATACATAGCTTCGAATCTGACTCCCAAAGGAAATATCTCGTTTTTCGCCTCCGATTTCTTCAAGACGATCTTGCTGCTCTTTTAACTTCAAATCATAAAGACGAGACCGTAATACTTTCATGGCCGAATCACGATTGCGATGCTGCGATCTTTCGTTCTGGCAGGAAACAACAATATTAGTCGGTAGATGTGTAATCCGGACTGCTGAATCCGTAACATTAACATGTTGACCACCGGCCCCGCTTGACCGGTAAGTATCGATTCTCAGATCTTTATCTTCGATGTCGAGCTCAATGTCGTCAGGTAATTCCGGCCAGACAAATACCGAAGCAAATGAAGTATGGCGCCGTGCGGCTTGATCGTATGGGGATATCCGAACTAACCGGTGCACACCAGCTTCGGCTAACATCAATCCATAGGCATAATCGCCGGCAATGGTCAAAGTCGCGCTCTTGATTCCTGCCTCGTCGCCTGGTTGGAGGTCAATTACTTCACGCTTGAAACCACGCCGTTCAGCCCAACGCAAATACATTCGCAGAAGCATCTCAGCCCAATCTTGGGACTCAGTGCCCCCTGCCCCTGGATGAATCGTGACGATCGCGTTTTTACGATCGTGCGCGCCACCGAGCATTTGCTTGATCTCAGCCGCGTCGACTTGCACCGTCAAATCATTAAGAGCACGAGCCAAGTCGTCATCAACGTCTTCACCTTGGGCTGCCCATTCAAGAAAAACCGTCAGATCTTCAGCTCGTTGACGTAGGGATTGGATTAGCGCGCAGTCGTCCTCTAAGCGTCGCCTGCGTTGAAGCACCTGCTGCGCAACCTCTTGATCCTTCCAGAAATCTGGCGCAGCAGCTTGACTCTCAACCTTGGCTAACTCCTTCGCAGGTCCGAGTGCGTCAAAGATAGCCCCATAAATCAGTGGCCCGCTTAATAAGCTCCTGACAGCGTCTGACTTGCTCATCACGAATCATTACAAAGTCCTCCTATCCACAGAGGGTTTCCGACTCAGCCGCATTGTGCCAAGAACTAGCAACCCAGCTATGCTCAATAAGCTACATAAGTACGCAAACAGATCGCCAGTGCGACCATAGATCGTCTTACCTTGAAGCCATCGCACATCGCCTACGACTGTATCACGCGTAAACAGTTCGGTTTGGGCGAGCACTCGACCGTACGGATCTACAATTCCACTGATACCAGTGTTCGCTGACCGCACCAAGTAGCGGCCCTGCTCAACTGCACGCATGGCAGCTTGTCCAAAATGTTGGTGCGGCGCTGAGGATCGGCCAAACCAAGCGTCATTTGTGATGGTAGTTATAAGTTCACTACCCTCTCCGATGAACTGGTGAATCAGGGCTGGATAAACAACTTCGTAACAAATCGCTGTACTCATGCGGTGCCCATCCACGACGAAAGTACTAGGGGTAGTACCTGCAGAAAAATCTGAAACACTTGCTACCAGTTTATCCGCAAAGAACAACACCTGACGAAACGGTACGTACTCTCCAAATGGCACCAAATGCATCTTGCGGTACACCCCATCTGACCTCCCATTCTGGTTGACCAAGAAGGCTGCATTGAAATATTGAAAGGTTGGTTCATTTTTAACTTCTTCACTTCCAAAAAGCACATGGACGTTAGCTTCGATCGCCAACTTGCGTACCATCTCGCTTCCGGCTACATTTTCCTCAAACACAAATGGCGTAGCCGATTCCGGCCAGACGATTAAACGTGCGCCTTCTGCTGCAACCTTCCGACTTGCTGTTAAGTAGGTTTCCAGGATCGACTGACGCAGTCCAAGGATTTGCTTATCTTTCTGGGCAATGTTGCCCTGCACTATACCGATACGAATACTCGTGCCTTCTCGCGTCAACTTATTATCAGAGAGACGCCAACTGCCCCATACCACTACTAGAATGAGAGTCAGTGCAGCACAACCAACATTGATCGCCCTCTCGCGACCACGAACCAGAACACAATCGACCAGCGCAACGTTGATCATGACTACAAGCCACGAAACACCATAAACTCCAACCACACTTGCTATCTGAACAACAGGCAGCACGTTAACTTGTGAGTACCCCAATAATGCCCATGGAAATCCGCCAAGTACATGTGTACGTGCGAGTTCGGTTGCCACCCAAACAGAAGGAATCACTATCAACCGCAACCAACCTAAACGAGAACTCAATAAGGCGACGGTCAGTGTAAATAACAATGGAAAAACAGAAAGGCCGGCAACAAGGAGTCCATTTACCGCAATACCCTGCCATAAGCTAAGACCGCCGTAGGTCACCATCACACCGGTGATCCAGTACAGAGTGCCGGTGAAGTAACCAAAACCTGTCAATAAGCCTAGCGCGCACGCCCAACCCGTATCAGGCGAGCTTGATATTACTGATTGGGATTTACTACTAAGCCTTTCGATAGAACCGAGCCGACCACTTAAAACCAGCAAGAGCGGTGCTAGAGAAACCCATGCGATTACAGAATGGCCGAACTTTGGGAAACTTAACGAAAGCAATACGCCAGAAAGAAGAGCGAGTGAGCCGTCACGAATATACATTGCTAAACCCGGACTAAGAAACAAGAGTTTAATGTGATATCACAATGAAGTATTGCACCAGTGTGTGGAGTTACGAGAAGCGCTGTCAGACGCATACTTCACCGGATTTAATGAAGGCACGTTTCGCCAGCAGCTTAATAGCGAGTAATCCAAGCTGGGAATTGTGCTTCTTCAAGACGCCGCTGCATATCGTCTGCTTCTTTCTGATCTTGATATTGACCGACTCGCACACGATAAAGCTCCGCAGGCGCATTAGGTTCAAGTAAGTACGCTGGATAATCGTCACTTAACAATTGTTCCAGCATGGCTTCAGCATCTTCACGACTACGTACCGCCGTAACTTGGACTGTAAATCCAACTTTTACTGATTCCAAGGATGAGCCTGCAAGAGGTGTCTGCTCAGTAATGATTGACTCGACTTCACTTGGCAGCACTTCCTCAATCAGACCGGAATCTGGATTCACAGATTCCTGCATCACGTCTGGACTCGTAAGACGTCCAGGGTAGCTCAAATCGCCCATCTGCACGGTCTCATCTTCAGGCAAAACAACCTCAGGAGCCATCTCAAATTGGTCGACAAGGTCCTCTTCCACGACATCGGAAGTTAGCACTTTTGGGTTCAAGCCTTGCAAGTCCCGTGCACCACGCCCAACCAGGACACCCAAAAGAAAAGTAACGACCAAAAGAACGGTCGTCGCCATAAAAATAAAAACGAGTATCTTACCGGTCAGTGAGATTTCGTGAATTCCATCGTCCGACATAGAAACCGTTCCTGACGATTATTTATCATCCTTTTTCGGGCTGAGTAAATGCATTAAGTCGATGGGAATCGGAAACACCACTGTCGAATTCTTTTCAGAAGCTATCTCAGTAAGTGTTTGAAGATATCGCAAAGTAATAGCGGCCGGTTCCGTGGAGATAACACGTGCTGCCTGTGATAGCTTTTCTGAGGCGCTATACTCACCATCAGCGTGTATGATTTTAGCACGTTTCTCGCGCTCAGCCTCTGCCTGTCTAGCCATGGCGCGTTGCATGTCAGGTGGTAGATCAACATGCTTTACTTCAACAGCCGACACCTTAATACCCCAAGGATCTGTATGCTGATCTAGAATCTGTTGCAGGTTTTGGTTAAGTTGCTCGCGTTCAGAAAGCAATCCATCAAGTTCTACCTGCCCGAGAACACTGCGCAGTGTCGTCTGGGCCAACTGCGATGTTGCGTAATGATAATTTTCAACTTCCACGATAGCCCGCGCAGGTTCCATGACTCGAAAATAAACTACAGCGTTGACTTTCACAGACACGTTATCTTTGGTAATCACATCCTGAGGCGGAACATCCATAACGATAGTTCGCAGACTGACGCGAACAA
>DODG01000192.1 GCA_003509065.1 Acidobacteriota bacterium | reverse complement strand
GTCGCTGACATGGTCTCCATGGCGTTTCGCGAATGTTTTAACGGTGCACCAGGTCCTTCCTTTTTAGAAATTCCTCGAGATGTTCTCGATCGTAAGGTGGATGTCAAGAATGCACGCATTCCGAAGGCTGGTCACTATCGGGCCTCGACAAAGATGCTTGCTGACACTGATGATATTCAACGCTTGGCTGATCTTCTTGTGCAAGCTGAACGGCCTTGTGTTTTATTTGGTTCTCAAACTTGGACAAGTCGGGCCGCTGATGAAGCAAAAGAATTCGCACGCACGCTGAATATTCCAGCCTACATGAATGGTTCAGGGCGTGGCACGTTTCCCCCTGGCGATCCACATCACTTTCATCGAACTCGTCGGATGGCTTTCGAAAAAGCCGATGTTATCGTGATCGTTGGCACACCTTTCGATTTTCGAATGGGATACGGCCGCCGGTTGAGTAATGATGCGACGGTTGTCCAAATTGACTTGGATTATCGAACGGTCGGAAAGAATCGAGATATTGCTTTCGGTCTAGTTGGGGATATTGGGCGCGTTCTTGCAGCAGTACTAGCGGCCACTACCGGGACAGTCGACAACGGCGCTAAACGGCGTCAAGGCTGGCTAGACGAGCTACGTGAGGCTGAGCACGTTGCTTATGAAAAGCTCATGCCTTCGTTCAAGTCCGACAACGTTCCGATAAACCCTTATCGTGTTGCTTACGAGTTAAACGAGTTTCTGACCGAGGACACCATCTACATTGGTGACGGAGGTGATGTGGTAACGATCACCGCGCAGGCTGTTCAGCCGAGGCAGCCAGGGCACTGGATGGATCCAGGCCCGCTCGGAACCTTAGGCGTTGGAGTCCCGTTTGCCATGGCGGCGAAATATGCTCATCCCGAAAAGGAAGTTCTTTGTTATTTTGGTGACGGCGCATTTACTCTGACTGGTTGGGATTTGGAAACCTGCCAGCGGTTTAAGCTTCCAATCCTTGGAGTTATTGGTAACAACTCGGCAATGAACCAAATTCGCTGTGGCCAAATTAACAAGTACGGTGCTGAGCGTGGCAACGTGGGCAACCTTTTGGGTGATGTTGATTTCGAAAAGTTTGCGGAAATGCTTGGTGGTCACGGTGAAGTGGTGCGTGAACCAGATCAAATTAGGCCGGCACTTGACCGAGCCCGTGAAGCCGTCAAATCAGGAACTTCAGCGCTTGTTAATATCTGGGTCGACCGTGAGGAGTGGGCACCAGGGACTCGCAACCAGACGATGTACAAATAGGTGAATCAGGCTATGAGTAAAGCACTGGAAGGACTTCGTATTCTAGATATGACCCATGTCCAGTTAGGGCCATCGGCCACGCAAATTCTAGCGTGGCTCGGTGCTGACGTAATCAAGGTGGAGTTGCCGGGACGTGGCGACATTACTCGCACGCAGTTGCGCGATGTTCCAGATGTCGACAGCCTCTACTTTACGATGCTCAACTGTAATAAGCGAAGCATTACCCTCAACACAAAGACTGATCGGGGTAAGGAAATATTCCGTAAACTTATCGCTGTTTCAGACGTCCTTGTAGAAAATTTTGCGCCGGGTGCCCTCGATCGACAAGGTTTCACTTGGGAGACGATTCGTGCCATTAATCCTCGAATTATTTATGCTTCAGGTAAGGGGTTTGGGACCGGACCATATATCGATTGCAAGGCCTATGAGACGGTTGCACAAGCGATGGGTGGTTCGATGAGCACGACTGGTTGGGCAGATGGAGCACCCACAAGCACAGGTGCACAGATTGGAGATTCAGGAACCGGAATACATTTAGTAGCCGCACTGCTCGCAGCAGTTATTCAACGAGAAAAAACTGGTCGTGGCCAGCGTGTCGAAGTTGCGATGCAGGATTGTGTGATGAATTTGTGCCGAGTCAAAATGCGTGACCAACAGCGTCTGCAGCACGGACCACTCAAGGAGTATCCCACTAAGGAATTCGGTGACACCGTGCCACGCTCTGGGAATGCGTCTGGTGGCGGACAACCTGGTAACGCGTTGAAATGTAAGGGCGGAGGGCAAAATGACTACATCTACGTCATTATTCAGCCACCAGGGTGGGAGCCGCTAATGAACCTGGTGGGTCGCCAGGAACTCATCGCCGATTCAGCTTACGCCACGCCCGAAGCGCGACTGTCGCATCTCGACGAGTGTTTTGGCATTATCGAGGAGTGGACGCAGAAACACGACAAGCTCGACGTAATGAAGACACTCAATAAGCTAAATGTACCATGTGGGCCAATTATGAGCCTTAAGGAACTGATGGAAGATAGTTCTCTTGTCTCACGAGGTATGGTTGTTGATGTTGAGCACCCGCAGCGTGGCACGTTTCGAACGGTAGGATGTCCGTTGCAATTGTCGGATTCACCTGTAGAGGTGAAGACTTCACCAGGCCTCGGTGAACATACCGACGAAATTCTTGAGAAGGTCGTTGGCTATGGCGGCGCAGAAATTGCTAAGGCCCGTGAAGAGGGCGCCATTTAATTGCATGATAGTTCATAGGATGCGAGGACGTACACATGAGTCATGATCGAGCAGCAGTTCAAGCTGTATTAGACGGCGCGCGCGCAGTTGGGCGGGTGTCATTAACTTCAACCGAAAGTAAGCAGGTCTCGGATGCTTACGGCATTTCGATCCCACAAGAAGGTCTAGCCACGTCGAGTGATGAAGCAGCGACCTTGGCAGAAGAAATCGGCTATCCAGTGGTTCTAAAAGTCAGCTCAAAGGACATTTTGCACAAGACTGAGGCAGGTGGAGTTTTGGTGAATCTCACCACGGCTGCGGATGTGTCCAAGGGCTACGACACGATTATAAAGAACGCACAGGCATACAAGTCGGATGCCGAGATTGCAGGAGTTCAGGTACAGCAAATGCTTCCACCGGGACAGGAAGTCATTGTTGGAGCAGTCACTGACCCCAGTTTTGGCAAGCTAGTTGCGTTTGGACTCGGAGGCATTCTAGTTGAGGTGCTAAAGGATGTGACTTTTCGCTTAGCGCCAGCAAGTCATGAGGACGCGCTCTCGATGATCGATGGAATAAAAGCTGCCGAGGTATTGCGGGGCGTTCGTGGCTCTGATCCAGTGAATCGGGATGCATTGGCGACGCTCATCGAAAATGTTTCGGCATTGATCGCGGATTTTCCAGAGATTCATGAATTGGACCTAAATCCGGTTCTGGCCACGAGCGAATCAGTAACGGCAGTCGATGTGAGAATTCTCTTGGCACAGGAATTACCCGAACCTCGACCGCGTCCTTCACAGCAGGAAATTTTGGCGTCGATGGTCAGGATTATGCAACCGAAAGCCGTTGCAGTGATTGGTGCATCCGTGGAGGATGGCAAGATTGGTAATTCTGTGATGAAAAACCTGATTAATGGTGGCTACGCTGGTGCGATCTATCCAATTAACCCGAAAGCCTCAGAAGTCATGGGCCACGCCTGCTTCAAGAGTGTAAAAGACATTCCCGGGGAAGTTGACATCGCGGTATTTGCGATTCCGGCGAAATTCGTTACTGGTGCACTTGAGGAAGTTGGACAAAAAGGAATCGCTGGTGCAGTGATGATTCCCTCGGGTTTTGCCGAAGTTGGAGAACACGAACTTCAACGTCAAATGGTTGAAGTTGCACGGAAGTATAACGTGCGGGTCATGGGCCCTAATATTTACGGTTTCTACTACACGCCGGCGAATCTCTGTGCGACATTCTGCACACCGTACGACGTTAAAGGGCACGCGGCTCTATCGTCACAGAGTGGTGGTGTGGGTATGGCCATCATCGGTTTCAGTCGGTCGGCGAAGATGGGAGTTTCTGCCATTGTTGGGCTTGGGAATAAATCAGATATCGATGAAGACGATCTCCTGACGTACTTTGAGCAGGATGAAAATACGCAGGTGATTGCTATGCACGTCGAAGATCTTAAGGACGGCCGAGCTTTTGCTGAAGTTGCCCAACGTGTGTCAAAAAAGAAGCCCATAATTGTTTTAAAAGCTGGACGAACGGCTCTCGGCGCTCGGGCCGCTGCGTCCCATACCGGTGCCCTCGCAGGGAATGATGCAGTGTACGAAGATGTATTGCGTCAGGCTGGTGTAATCCGAGCACGTACGCTGAATGACATGCTTCAATTCGCTCGTGGCTTACCTGTCTTACCAACCCCAAAGGGTGAAAATATTGTCATTATCACTGGTGCGGGTGGCTCGGGGGTGCTTCTGTCTGATGCGTGTATCGATAACGACCTGCAATTAATGGCCATGCCGCAGGACCTTGACGCAGCATTCCGTAAATTTATTCCACCATTTGGTGCAGCTGGTAATCCGGTTGACATTACTGGTGGGGAACCGCCAACAACCTACCGCAATACCATCAAACTCGGATTGGAAGATGACCGGGTCCATGCCTTGATCTTGGGCTACTGGCACACCATCATCACTCCACCGATGGTGTTTGCCAAGTTAGCAGCAGAGGTTGTGGAGGAAGCCAGGGCGCAAGGTATTAACAAACCAATTGTTGCATCCTTAGTTGGCGATGTTGAGGTAGAGGAAGCTTCAGAATATCTCTATGAGCATGGTATTCCTGCATATGCCTATACGACACAGCTGCCAGTTAATGTATTAGGAGCGAAGTATCGATGGGCAAGAGCCGCTGGCTTGTTGTAAGCGTACCGGATTCTTCTAAGAGGTTAGTAAAACATCACAAATCAAAAAAAAGGCCGAGGCAAAGCCTCGGCCTTTTTCTTGCAGCTAGTATCAACCAATTAAAGTGGTCGCGCTGGATTGATAATCGTCCGCCACATGTGAGCGGACGCGCTATTATCGAACCCAAGCCCTTCCTTCGGTTGCTTAAAGTTGCGGCCGATGATGTCAATAAATGGTTCTAATGATACGGACACCGATCGATCGAAACCATACTCATCATTCATTGTGACGAGTCGGGCTTCCATGTAGTACTTGTGTTCCCGAGCTGCCCTGTAATCGGCCTTGAGGTAGTCGTCTGGCACGTAGTCTTCACCAAAAATCCGATTGTAAAATTCAGGATACTCGTAGCCCACGGCTGGGTCTGGGAAAAAACGCAATGCTTGATGATATTTGATACCCCAACTCACACGTTCGTCCACATAGGGTTCAAACAGCGCATTACCCCAATAGCCGTGATCTGACCGGCAAATCGCTTGCGCGACATCATGTAACAAACAGGCCATTACGGTCCGTTCAGGTTGACCTGTCTGCATTGCGCGGGTTGCACTACGCATCACGTGCTGTGCAGGTGCGAACCGATACCGGAAGAAATCCACAAGGGTTGGCTTCGCCGGCATTTCTGCGAGCGGTTCTTCACGTGGTCGGAATATGCGACCAGTTCCACGGGCCATCTGAGGACCTTCTGGAGCTTGCTGTCCACCACCACCTTGCTGATACCGTGGCGACCGGATTGGTGAAAGAGCACCAGTTTCACCGAACTCGTCGATGTACCAGCGGTCGATTTCGGTCGACATAAAGTGCTCCACGGCCTCAGCGCGATCTTCCGGCGACAACAACTCGGCAGCTGCCACACCACCGACTGACGCCATGAATGCTCTGCGATCAACTTCCATAAGCCTACATCCCCCCGTATCAAATTGTTTTTTGGTGCATCAGCGGATGTTTTATATCCACTATGCATATCTTAATTCTTGAAGTTAGCCTTGGAAGCGCTATAAATCAACAGATTTTTTTAAGCGAGAAGGGATCAGCAGTAAAACTGCACCAGTCTTCCACGGCGATCAGTTTTCACGACAGACAATTATTAACGGCTGAGGCAACGATTTTCACCGCCTCTTGCGCCTGCTGGTCTGAAATATCCAGGTGCATAATGGCACGGACACTATCAGGTCCGGTTGGTAACATATATAGGCCTTTTTCATAACAAGACTCGACCAACTGACTAGCCGAGGATGCAGTTACCCGGAATCGGACGATGTTGGTTTCAACTACTGTGGGATCAATTTCAATACCGGGTAGTTGTAATAGTCCCTCCGCGAACTCCTTGGCATGTCGATGGTCATCAGCAAGACGTAGTCGATGATGATCGAGGGCGTATATTGCACCAGCAGCGATGATACCTGCCTGTCGGAAACCTCCGCCGAACATCGCTTTGAAGCGTCTCGCTCGAGCTATGAACTTCGCACTGCCAGCTAGTGCAGAACCCACTGGAGCCCCTAGTCCCTTGGAAAAGCAGACACTAACACTATCAAATGGGTTAGCGTATTCAGCTTCAGTTACACCTGAAGCGATAGAGGCATGCCACAATCTGGCACCGTCCAAGTGCAAGGCTAGTCCCATTTCACGTGCAGTGTTCGTCACTTCTTCAATTCGTTCAATTGGCCAGACACTACCGCCTCCTGCGTTGTGAGTGTTTTCGATCCAGACGAGCCTCGTCGGCGACCCCAAAGTCTTCGGATTGAACTTGTGTGGGCTAAAGATTGCTCGCCGAACGTCGTCGCCTCCAAAGATACCCCGTTGGCTTGGTAGATATCGAAGCATCACTCCATTGATGGCCGCCGGTGCGCCACTTTCTGCTTGAGACACATGAGCTTGTGAATCGGTCAAGACTTCGTCACCAGCTTCGGTATGAGTGCGAAGCGCTACTTGGTTAGTCATTGTTCCCGTTGGCATATAAATGGCGGCTTCCTTGCCAAGTAAGTCAGCTGTTCGACGCTCTAGAGCTAGGACTGTTGGGTCATCACCATACACATCGTCACCAACCTCGGCGCTGGCTATTGCTAGTCGCATCTCTGCTGTTGGCCGAGTCACGGTGTCGCTTCTGAGGTCGATCATGAATAGATTGTACTGTGATCGTATGATGCTTGCCATTAGAGGTAGCAATCTTCGACCTATTGCTTTACGTCAACTGTTACGGTTTTCTAACAGTCACTAAAGCGTAGTCGGCGTGGGCTATGATGGATGTATACGTGTTTTGGTCGGCTGAACATCCTGAATACAAAGATGTAACTATCAGTAGAAGCCTATTAGAGAGTCAATATGACCGAAATTATGATTATCGGATTATGCCTGCTTATTAATGGTTTCCTTTCGGCTACTGAGACGGCCTTTGTTTGTGTTGGACGTCCTGAGTTAAGAGCTATGGGAGGCGCAGGCCATCTTAGAGCTGCTCGACTGCTTGCTCTCCGAGAGCAACCGGAACGCACATTGGCAGTTATTCAAATCGGCATCACTACGGTTGGCTTAATATCTGGTGCTGTAGGAGGCGTTGGCTCTCAGGACACCTTGGGACCATTACTTGTCAACCAAGTCGGCTTACATTCATCGTGGGCCGGTCCAGTTTCGATCATCCTAGTCGTCGTGCCGCTTACTTATTTAACGGTCGTTCTTGGAGAGCTCGCACCGAAGGCGTTCGCACTCAGGTACCCTCGGCGCATTGGTTTGAGTGCAGCACTTTGGTTGCCAACCTTCGAGCGCGTTATTTCTCCGGCTGTTACGGTGCTTGAGTGGTCGACCAAGCTCGTATTAAGAATTGCCGACATGGGACGTTCTACGGTGGCAACTCAATCGACAGTTGAAGTCGAGGACCTTACTGAGGCACAGCAGCGCTACATTATTAACCTGGTCAATATCGAAACACTAACTGTCGGCGATATTACACTACCGTGGGAGCGTGTCACGTTTGCAGAGTCTTCTCAATCGGCTGAAGAGGTTCTGTCAGTTGTAAATGCGTCAGGTCATACCAGACTTCCTGTTTGTGGTTCCGACAATGAGGTAACTGGCCTACTGCACACCAAAGAGTTTATGGCGTTTCTGGTCGAGAGTGAACGGGGGTGGCATTCACTGATTCGTCCTGTTCTGTCAGTGGCCGACGGAGAGCCATTATTGAAAGTGCTTCGAACCATGCAAGAACAACGAAGCCACCTCGTAGTTGTCTATCAGCAGAATGGTGTGCGTTTAGGCATAGTTACGCTTGAAGATATCATTGAGGAAGTATTTGGCGAGGTATATGACGAAGACGATGATCAGGCGCTCCGCCGAATGTTAAGTGCGCGTAGCCGAAGTTCAAGTCTAAACGCGGTGCGTCGAGATAGGAAAACGTGAATAGTTTTTAAGAACACCTTCGTTACAAGACTGGCTGATATTTAAACGGACCATTTCATTATCAGACGTCGAGTAACTCGTTAGCATCTTCAGCATGATCCATGATGAAGCGAAGCCTTGT
>DODG01000093.1 GCA_003509065.1 Acidobacteriota bacterium | reverse complement strand
CCTCTGCCCCGTCCTGCTATCAAGCAACAAGTGGGGACCCTGACTCATGTTTTCCATTCCTCCAGCCGCAACCACGTCTGCTTCACCAAGTTGAATAGACTGAGCAGCGAGGATTACCGATTGCATCCCAGATGCGCAGGCCTTGTTGACTGTGAGTGCTGATGAGGATTCGGGAATCCCGGCTGCAATAGCTGCCTGCCTGGCAGGCGTCATTCCAAGCCCAGCAGAAAGCATGTTGCCCATGATCGTGTATTCGACGGCATCGGAAGTGATCCCGGACCGCTCAACGGCCGCGGCGAGAGCAATTCCGCCGAGATCCGTGGCTGATGTTGTGGAGAGGCTACCGCTGAACTTGCCGAGTGGTGTACGGGCGGCGCTGGCGATTAATACTTCGGATTTCATATTTCCACTTCTCAGAGATGTAAGAATGTGTCAAGGTGTCTCAGATTGTTTACCTACAAATATAATTTTGACATGCCGATACTTTAACACCTTCTCTCAGCACCCTGATACCCACATACCGATTTGTATGAGTGCGTGGCGAGTATTGGCGACCCTTTGCATACGACCTGAAATACGTCGAGCTAGACCGAAACAATCGTTAAGAACTAGTCACCTGAGCCCATACTGATCTGGGTGTAGCAGTATCTGAGCCATTGGTGGAAGAATGTGTTCCGATGCATTCGCCATCTGTTGACAGGTCGCTCAGGATCGAAGTTTTGAACTTCCATCACCGACTCGACATCGGCATCCCTTAGCACTTCGTACGCAAGTCGACTCGAACTATACTCGGGGTGGCCTTGGTGCATTAAAAATTTTTGGTCGGTGGTTTCGAATATCGAATAACCCGATTCTGGACCATGCGCTAAAAGATTGATCTTTCCTTGATCTTTGGCCTGCAAAAGTTCATTGTCCGACATACCCGCCATTCGACTCTGAGGCGAAAGAAAAGCATCGTCCATTGCTCCCATTATGTAGTGATCCTGGTCGAGATTGTTGAGTTCAAACACTCCAAACAGTTTCTGTTCGAAATCTATTTTGCTGATGCCTTCTAAGTACGCCAAAGCAAATGCGCCCCAGCATATTCCGAGGGTACTCGGAGTGTTCTCTCGGGCATGCTTCGCTATCTCTGTAAATTCTTTCCAGTAGACGACATCTTCAAATTTGAGATGCTCAACAGGAGCTCCCGTAATTATCAATCCATCCAGAGGCGAATCTTTGGTCGATTCCGCATAGCTTACATAGCGATCGGCAAGATGCCCAGGCTTCCATGTTTTGTACTCGTGAGATTCCAGCCTTATCCATACTGGCTCGATTTGCAGAACCGATAACCCGAGAGGTAAAAGTAGGTTAAATTCGTACTGCTCCCCTAAAGGCATGATGTTCATAATGCCGATACGGAGCGGTCGAATGTCCTGCTTTTCAGCCTGAGGAACGGGCACCCACTTCACACGATTCTGCTCGATCTGTGGAAGCGCGTGGTAGTTGGCTGGAAGAATGAGTGTCATTGGATAAATTGCCGACCACTAGGGAAATGCCCTCCCCGTGATCGGCACATTGATTATGGTCTATCTAGCCGATTGCGTCGAAAGCAGCTTGGAAATCTTCCTTAATGTCTTCAACGTGCTCAAGCCCAACTGATACACGAACCATCGTTGGCGTCACACCTGAAGCCAACTGGTCTTCTTCGCTCAACTGCTGGTGAGTTGTCGACGAAGGATGAATAACCAGCGTCTTAGCATCACCAACGTTTGCCAGATGACTTGCGAGCTTCACGTTGTTGATAAATGTGACAGCGTTGTCATAGCCACCGTTCAACTCGAAGTTCAGCATTGCACCTGAACCACGGAGGGTATATTTACTTGCAAGTTCGTTGTAGGGGCTGGACTTCAAGCCTGGGTAGCTCACAGTCTTCACGTTGGCGTGCGACTCGAGCCATGTTGCGAGTTCAAGCGCGTTCGCAGTATGTCGTTCGACACGCAAACTGAGTGTCTCGATACCCTGAATCAGCAAGAACGAGTTGAACGGCGACTGTGACGGTCCCCAGTCCCTCAAACCTTCGAGTCGTGCTCGCATGGCAAAAGCCACGTTGCGCCCTTCTGGCACACCCAACATGTTGCAGATATCGCTGCCGAAACCGAACGCGTCCCAGTGCACCAGACCGTGGTAGGCATCACTCGGCTCTGAGAACAGCGGGAATTTACCGTTGCCCCAATTGAACGTACCAGCGTCGATGATCACACCACCTATAGTCGTTCCGTGCCCACCAATCCACTTTGTTGCACTCTGAACAACAACGTCAGCACCGTGGTCAATAGGACGAATCAGTGCGCCACAGGCACCGAGCGTGTTGTCGACTACAAACGGGATATTGTGCTTCTTGGCAACAGCAGCAACCTTCTCGAAGTCAGGAACGTTGTATCTAGGGTTACCCATCGATTCAAGGTAGATTGCCTTGGTTTTTTCATCGATCAGTTTTTCAAATTCTTCTGCGGTGTCGTCTACAGCGAACTTCGTCGTGATACCAAGACGAGGGAACTGTGCCTTTAACTGGTTCCAGGTACCACCGTAAAGGTAAGGAGACGATACTAGATTGTCGCCAGCCTGCATCATGTTCGTGATTGCAAGGAACTGGGAAGACTGTCCTGATGCGGTTGCTAGCCCAGCCATTCCGCCTTCAAGTGCTGCGGCACGCTTTTCGAACACATCTGTGGTCGGATTCATAATTCGGGTGTAGATATTTCCGAATTCTGCCAAACCAAAGAGATTCGCACCATGTTCTGCACTGTTGAACACGTAAGAGGACGTCTGATAAATCGGAACCGCTCTCGCGTTCGTTGTAGGATCTGGGTC
>DODG01000229.1 GCA_003509065.1 Acidobacteriota bacterium | reverse complement strand
TATCATCACTGCCTCGGTACCAGAGTTCTGCAGCGCCACACTGATCGCATGGATTCTGGTTTTTTCTCTTCACCTCTTGCCGGGTACGTCCAGTTTTATTTCAGGGTTTAGCTGGGCCGAAATGGTAATGCCTGTTCTCGTATTAGTGTTATACGATTTTGGCTACATCACTAGAATGACGCGAGCCTCAATGGCTGAGGTGATGCAGTCTCAATATATTCGTACAGCACAATTAAAAGGCTTACCGTTCCGTCGCGTGATTTTTCGACACGCATTGCGTAATGCACTGATTGCCCCGTTTACAGTCATCATGCTCCAATTACCATGGTTACTGTCCGGCGTAATCGTGACAGAATACTTTTTTGCATACAAAGGCATTGGCACGCTACTCCTGGAAGCCGCATTGCGCCAAGATGTCTATTTACTGGAGGCTTGCACAATGTTTTTAGTGGCCGTTGCTGTCGGTACCCAGGCAATTTCAGACATAGGGTACATGCTTCTCAATCCGAAGATACGGTTTAAATAGATGGCAACGACTCACGCAGACCTGGTAGCAAAGAAACCGCGACGTGGGCTAGTCGCTGTCCTAATGAACTTGCGAGAAAGCTGGGTCGGAATGATTGGGCTCGCAATTATTCTTTTCTGGGTGGTTGTAGCATTACTTGCACCTATCATTTCACCCTATGATCCACTAGCTATTCAGACACCTTTCGCTAAACCTGGATCTCCAGCACCAGATGGCGGCGTCTTCTGGCTCGGGGCAGATCATCTCGGAAGAGATGTCTTGTCACGCGTAGCATGGGGCTCCCGTACAGTCCTGATTTACGCACCGCTCGCTACTTTTTGCGCTTACCTTGTAGGGATCATAATGGGCCTAATGGCCGGCTACCGACGTGGATGGATTGACATCCTTTTAAGTCGTGTAGGCGACATTATCTTGTCTTTCCCTGTACTGCTTCTGTATATCATCGCCATCCAAGAGTTTGGTCGGTCAAACCTTAATATAGTGATTGCCATCGTTTTTGGCAGCGCACCGGGCATCATGCGTATCGTTCGCGGTCTTACGCTAGATATTCGTGAGCGTGAATATGTTGCTGCAGCCCAAGTCAGAGGCGAGTCAAACTGGTACATCATGCTGACAGAAATCCTACCTAATGCCCGTGGACCTTTGATCGTAGATGCATGCCTTAGGCTCGGATATGTCATTATCACCATTGGTATTCTCGGATTCCTGGGATTGGGGTTACCACCTCCTGATCCAGAATGGGGCGGTATGATCAGTGAAACCCGGGCGATGGCGATGATTTTTCCGCATATGACCTTAGCCCCAGCTATAGCACTGTCGTCGCTGGTTTTAGGCTTTAACCTGATGGCTGACGGCCTCAGGGAAATAAGTCTTAAAGATTAGACCGTCACCACACGTTATGTCACAAGACTCACCACTTCTTGAAATTGAAAACCTGCATGTCTCCTATTGGACACGCGCAGCCGAAGTGCCTGCTGTTATCGACTTTTCACTAACTATCAATGAAGGCGACACCGTAGGACTAGTTGGGGAATCAGGGTGCGGTAAGTCCACCGTTGCCATGGCGATCATGAACTACATGGGTGCTAATGGCAGCATCAAGTCTGGAGCCATTCGCCTTCGTGGTCGTGACATTACACAACTCAATCAGAATGAGATGCGAATACTTCGTGGCAACGAAATTGCCATGATTTATCAGGAACCTATGTCATCACTTAATCCCGCAATGACGGTAGCCCACCAACTTATGGAAGTCCCCATGATCCACCAAGGTGCGACGGCTGATCAGGCCCGTTCAGCTTCGGAGCAGATGCTATCTGATGTCCATATTCCGGATCCTGCAAGGATCATGGCATCTTACCCACATCAAATTTCCGGAGGCCAACAGCAACGTGTAGTCATTGCAATGGCACTTCTTGCAAATCCGTCCTTATTGTTGCTCGACGAGCCCACCACTGCTCTGGACGTCACAGTAGAAGCTGGCATTGTGAAACTGATTCGAGAGATAGCCAGCAAATACAAAATGACTCAAATCTACATCTCTCACAACCTTGGGTTGATCCTCCAAACCTGTGAACGGGTCTGTGTAATGTATTCAGGTCAAGCCGTTGAGGAAGGTTCAATTTCCAATCTGTTCAGTCAACCCAAACACCCCTATACGCACGGTCTATTTAACTGTATTCCACTACCCCAAACAGATAAAAATGACGCACCGCTAATTCCAATTCCCGGTCAGCTTCCATTACCACATGAGCGACCGACAGGTTGTACCTATGGTCCTCGGTGTAGAGCTTTCAAAATAGATGTATGTGACCAGCAAGGAATACCTTACGAACATATTGAGGAAACTAACCAGCATGTTCGATGCCGCCGGTGGTCGGAAATCAAACCTAATGACCTGATACCCGACAAAGTGGCTATGGAAAACGCGCAAATAGGTGACATCGTCCTGGATACGAAGAATTTATCCAAACACTATGAAGTCGAGGGTACGAGCCGAAATTTCTCTACTATGCTGGGGTTCAAAGAAACGGTCGCACTGAAAGCCAACCAAGAGCTGAACCTTTCCGCTCGGCATGGCGAAACTCTTGCCATTGTAGGTGAATCTGGTTGCGGCAAATCCACCTTTGCAAAAGTTTTGCTGGGACTCGAAACATCGACCAGCGGTGACCTCACACACGACGGTGTTGAGATAGGACGAATCAGTGTGCGGGAACGCCAACAAACGCAATTAGCAGCTCTTCAGATCGTCTTTCAAAATCCGGTCGATACGCTAAACCCCAGCCACACCGTTGGAGCGCAAGTCGGTCGGGTTTTGAAAAAGTTTGGTATTAGTCACGGGAAAACAGATACCCGAGAGAAAACTTTAGAACTGCTCGCAAAAGTGAAATTACCCGATGAGTTCTACTATCGGCTACCTCGACAACTCTCGGGAGGTCAAAAGCAACGTATAGGAATTGCAAGAGCCTTTGCCGGAAAACCAACTCTCGTAGTCGCTGATGAACCGATATCCGCCCTTGACGTATCGGTTCAAGCAGCAATCACTGAACTCTTGATGGAAATTCAACGAGAGTACGGTACGACGCTACTGCTAATCAGTCACGATTTGTCTGTTGTGCGTTATCTATCAGACCGGGTTGTTGTCATGTATCTGGGTAAAATTGTCGAATGCGGATCGCGCGATGAAATCTTTGAACCTCCTTATCATCCATACACCGAGGCACTGCTGGCTGCTGCGCCTATTGCTGATCTCAGGGTAAAAAAGCGAGACATTATTCTGGAAGGCAATCTCCCAAGCCCCCTGGACCCTCCAAAGGGCTGTCCATTCACCACACGCTGTCCGAGGCGAATTGGCGACATTTGTGACACCACTCCGCCGGAAGAACAAATTTCCGCGGACGGACATCGCATCGCCTGCCACATTCCGCTTGAAGAATTAAGTCAGATCGATCCGGTTTTTGCTATTACAGAGTAATTAGTAGATTACCCAGCACAATTGGTTAGGAGACCCTATTCAACAGATTCAGGATCTCCTGACGGGAGCTCATCTGTCCGTTTAGTTGATCCCGACATTTCAGGGGGTGACGTTGAGTAGAACGTTACACATTTTTCATCAGCTTCGTAGGTAAATGTTTCATCCGCAGGAATCCATAACAGGTCGCCAGGATGTGCTCTCCACCGTTTGTCACCCTGTCGAAGGCTCATTGACCCAGAAATTACATAGAGAATTTCGTCGTAACCTGTCACCGTATGTTCACTCGAACAATTTTCAAATGCAGCGAAACCCGCACCCATCCCACGACTGAATCCTGCATTCACCACAGGCACTGTATGAATTGGATTTGATGTATTCATATCTTGGTCATTTATTCGAAAGACTTTAATACCGTTCATTTTTCTGGATCTCCTAGTTAACGTTCAGCACTTGCTTTTTCCATTTTTTTCATTCTTTGACGCGCGACCATTTTACGAAAAGGGTCTGGCGGCATCCATTTTGGTCGTGGCACACTCTGCTGATCAGACAGAAGATCAGACGTATTGCCCACAATCATGTCGGCGATTAAAGCACCGGACATTGTGCCACGCGCAACATTGGCACCATTACAACCAATCGAGCCCCAGATACCTTTTTCGATTTGTCCAAATACGTGACCACTGTTCCGCGTTACACCCAACACACCGCCCCACGTATGCTCAATCTCCAATCCCATCTCAAAGTCTTGGAGTTTAGGCCACCGTTTTTTGATTGACTCGATGTGATTTGCCCGGGCGCGCGCCAGCATGGCAGAATTTGAAGTATCACCCGGTCCATACCCAAATGAATTGCGCATCAATATCCGACCATCAGGCGTCCTGCGCACCGTTGAACCACCGCGTGCTGCGGGCAATAGACCAAAACCATTCGCGTCACCGCCAATCTCCGCTTGCTCCAGCGCGGTCATTGGCCGGGTCAAGCTTGCATAGGCGACCACCGG
>DODG01000159.1:1591-21022 GCA_003509065.1 Acidobacteriota bacterium | reverse complement strand
TTCCGTTTCACATGACCAGTAGTAATTTGCAAGAAAGCGATCGTATTTTGGCTGGCTTGATGACCGTCTTTGAGCGACCTACTCAGGTGGTGGAAATCGGTGGAAGTGGAACATTTGATGGAGAACTAACCGGCGACTTAATCGATCCGAGCGTAACAGGTCGATTCGAGGCTGAGCCACGGGCATGGGATGTAATGTGGGGTGCTTGGGAAGGTGAAGCAACCATCGAGAACGGGTATGCGACTGTTCCAGAGAGTATTCTCACAAAAGGATTCTCTCAAATGTTGATCGATGGCCGTTTCACGTTTGATTATCCGAGAACTGATGGAGATGAAGAGTTTAATGGTCGCTTTAATGCAGAACAATGGCCGGTTTTAGATCTCAGGACTGCATTCGATCAATTGGAGTATCCGATTGAAGGGTTAATCACAGGAGACTTTCACTTATACGGCGAGTACATTGCACCGTTTGGATTTGCACGACCGACAGTACGAGAGGTGATTGCCTACGGTGAGCCGTTTGAATCAGCAACGGCCCTGCTGCGTTATGAGGGCGGTGGCGTGCGTTTGGATGGGATTGAAATTCGTAAACGTGAAGGCTTGATCACTGGTGCCGCATATGTCGACTGGGGTGGCACTTACACATTCAACGCGGACGGCCGTCGGATTCCCGTAGGCCTAGTGGCCGCCGTCTCAATGCCAGAACTTCCATTGGACGGGTTACTCCAGTTTACGGCCGGTGGTTCGGGTAGTTTTGATTGGCCAATTTACGACGTACAAGGTCGCATTGATACGTTGTTGATACGTGGTGAAACAATTGGCCCGATGACTGGTCGTGTTGGCGTACGAAACGAGCAGGCATCTGTCGAGCTGGAGGTTGCGTCACCTCTTATGGCGGTGTCGGCCTCGGGACAGGTTGCCATTACTCTGGAAGCTGATGCGGAATTGACCATACGATTTACAGACACTTCACTCGATCCTTTCTTGCGGGCTTTCGCACCACGATTTCTTCCGTTTGCGGATACGACTGGCAGCGGGGCGCTTAGGGTGCTTGGTCCACTGAGCAATCTTGCGAAGCTCAATGTTACTGCCAGCATTGAGCAACTGCAGTTAGTTCTTTACGATTACGAAGTTCGTAATAACGATTTAATCCAAATCATTTTGGATCAGGAGGTGGTGCAAGTCTCGAAGATGACACTCGAAGGGGAAGATACGGAATTGAGTGTCAGTGGTGAAGTGAGATTGAGTGAGGATCGTTTTGGGTTGCTGGTCACTGGTGATGCGAACTTGGCGATCCTGCAAGGGTTTTTTAGTGACATTCGCAGTGCAGGGAACGCTGAGCTTGTTACTGAAATTCGAGGTCTGATTGAGGCACCAGTACTGTCAGGCTCTCTTGAGATTACTGATGGTCGTTTGCGACATTCCTCTCTCCCGCATTCCTTCGAACAGGTAAACGGTCGTGTGACGTTCGACAACGGTAATTTACGCATGGACGATTTAACGGCGACTTTAGGTGGTGGCGATGTGCAGTTTGGCGGGTCCATTAGTCTAGACGGATATCGTCTAGATGAATTCAGTATGTTGGCTATAGGTGATGAAATACAGTTGCGATATCCGGAAGAATTTCGTTCTACTGTTGACGCCAATCTAGTCCTTCAAGGTCCCGTTGAGAATCCGGTGTTATCAGGTGCAGTTGAGGTGAATGACGCAAGATGGGTCAGAACACTTGAAACGAATGCAGGTTTGTTCGATATTTTGAATCAGGACGCTGCAGTTACTGGAGCACCCACTGCTGATGCAATAGCTTTTCCTTTAAATTTTGATATCCGCGTGAATGTGCCAGGCACCCTACGTATTAACGATCGGAATACACGAATCGTATCGAGTGGGGAGCTTACACTTCGGGGTACGCCTATTTCTCCTCAGTTATTTGGTTTTATGGAGATTGACCGTGGGGAGGTGTTCTTTGAGGGGAATCGCTATGTAGTAACCCGAGGCAGCATGGATTTCACGAATCCTCGTGAAATTAATCCATTTTTCGATGTGGAAGCCGAGACGAGTGTGCGCGTGCCCGGTGAGATTTACCGCGTGGTTTTCCACGTCGCTGGTACCACTGACCGGTTCGTGCCGACGTTGAGTTCAGATCCTCCATTACCGTCAAGCGACATTCTATCTTTGCTGCTCGGTAATGTAAGAGATCCTGCTGAGAGTGAGTTACGGGCTATTCGGACAGCTGATGAGACTGAGCAACAATTACTCCAAGCGCGTGCGGCACAACTGGTGACCGATCAACTTTCCTCTGGGTTTGGGAGGGTTTTAGAGAGTTCGTTGGGCGTTGATTCGTTTGAGATCACGCCTTCGCTTTCCGATGCTGCGTTGCGCGAGACAGCTTCGCTCAGACCAGCAGCTAGGTTAACCATTGGCAAGCGCGTATCTGATCGCATTTACGCGACTCTCTCACGAACTCTGACCGGGGTCGAACAGGATTTGCTTATCCTGCTTGAGTACGATCAAAGCGAGCAACTTTCGTGGGTTCTCTCTCAGAACGAGGATCGAACTTACGCACTCGACTTTCGTGTAAGGCACGCTTTCTGATGCGGTCGTGGATTCGTGTGGAGCGGAGCTATTCGACAGGTGGCCTTGGTTGCTGCTTGATGGTGGGGTTTACACTCCTGTTGTTTGAGGCGTATCCATTGCTGGCCGCTCCTCTCGTGACGTACCTTGATCGCCAGATCATCTCCGTTGAGGTTGTGGGTACCTCGTCTCAAACAACTGTTAAGGACCTTCAAGAGGCACTCGTTACGCGTGTTGGGGACCCACTATCGATCGAACAAGTTCGAGACAGTATTTTTCATCTTTTCACGATTGGCCAATTTGAGGATGTTCGTGTCGAAGCAAACGGGCACCAAAATGGCGTAGCGTTAAGGTATGTGGTTGTCCCGAAACGCACGGTCACAAAAATTGAATTTAAAGGTGGGCTCGGTTTGTCACGAAGGCGGCTTGGTCAGGTCATTCGTGAACGCTATGGTGAATCTCTCGCTCTTACTCAAACCGCTGAGGCCACGGGGTTACTAGAGTCTTTATATCGTGACAACGGGTTTATGAGCGCCCGTATTGATGCTGTTACGAGTATTGATGAAGAGTCAGGTCGGGCCACACTGAGTTTTGAAATCGAGTCTGGAGTGCGTGCAAATGTAGGTTCACTGAAGGTCACTGGTAGAACATTGGAGTCGACGAACCAGTTGCTTACGCAACTTGGACTGCATGTAGGAATGCCTTATGACCGCTTGGCGATCCGTCGTCGTTTGAGTGCGTACGGTGACTCCTTGAAGGAACAGGGTCATTACGAGGCCGAAGTCAACCATAGCATCACCACCGATCTGAATAACACATCAATTAATTTGACGATTCATACGAATCCAGGTCCGTTTGTGTTGGTGCAGTTCGATAACGAAGTTTTATCACCAGAAGAGCAAGAGGCGTTGGTTCCGATAGCGCGAGAAGGATCTATAGATCTGGATTTGCTTGACGATTCCATCGATCGAATCAGGACGCATTTTCGTCGGTTAGGTTACTCTCGCGTTGAAGCCAGTTATAGTTTGCAAGAAAATGACGAAGAGTTAAAAATCGTTTTTCACGTTTCGCCCGGCCAAATTTACAAGATAACCAATCCAGAGATTACCGGGAACCAGATACTGTCCGGCAACGTGCTCCTGGAAATCATGGATATGCGTGCTGAGGATGTTTTTGTGGAAGCTTCCTTTAATGACAGCGTGGCTGCGATCATCGCGGTTTACCGGCTGACTGGTTACTCGCAAGTTTCTGTCAAAACGGAAGTTGTGAACTCCTTGTTAGCTTCTGAAGATCCGTTTGTGAATTCCTTGCTCGTTACGCCCCGCCTGACGATTAGTGAAGGTCCACGCGTCCTTATTCAGTCGGTCACACTGGAAAATGCTCCAGATGAGGAAACTGACCTGTTGTTAGAGCTTCTAGAGTCCAAAGTTGCTAATCCATACGCACAAAGCAGGGTTTTTGGGGACCGGGATCGGATACTCAATTACCTGCTCAGTCAAGGCTATGAGGATGCTTCTGTGCAGGTTGACTTGGCTTTTTCAGAAGATTCTACGAGCCTCGATTTGCGTTTGATTATCGATCCGGGCGTTCAAGCTGTCGTCCACCATGTACTTGTCAGTGGCCATTCCAGAGTGAGCGTTGAAACCATAAGGCGCACGTTGGGTTTCCAATCTGGCCAGGCACTCAGTCGGGAGCGGTTAGCTGAAGGTCAGCAGCGACTGAATTTATTAGGTATGTTCAATCGGATCCGCTTCGCAGAATTTAATCACCATAGTGATACCCGTCGCGACGTGCTGGTAATGGTAGAAGAGGTGCCAGCCATGGTGTTGAGCTATGGTGGAGGATTTGAAGCTGGGGCAAGATTACGGCGAGAGAGTGAAACCGGTGGTAGTGCGGTTGAGCGGTTTGAGTTTGCACCCCGTGGATTTTTTGAGATAGGACGACGAAACTTGTGGGGAAAAAACCGCTCAGTCAATTTATTTGCGCGTGTCAGTCTTCGCCCGAACGACGACCAAGGTGGCAAAGGGAAGTCTGGAGGATACGGTTTCAACGAATATCGCGCACTATTCACATTCCGCGAACCACGTGTGTTCGAGACGAGTGGCGAACTAGTTGTGTCGGCTTTTGTTGATCAATCTATCCGATCGAGTTTCAATCTTAAGCAACAGGGGATAAATGTAGAGTGGCGTCAGTCGTTCGGTTCCGGTGCGATACTGAGCGGTGGATATTCTTTCGATCAGAATACTTTATTTGATGAGCGTTTTAATCAAAGCGATCAACCGCTGATTGACAGGCTGTTTCCTCAAATCGGTCTGTCCGCTTTTTCCGCCACTGCGCTGCGCGATAGTCGCAATGATCCATTCGAGCCAACCCGGGGATCGTTAATAAGTTTTGAGGCGAAGAGTGCCGGTCGACGTATCGGGTCCGAGGTCGGTTTTGCGAAGCTGTTGATGCAAGGCTTTCTGTACCGAGGCTTACCGAGGTCGACTGGTGTTGTATTTGCAACAGGACTTCGGCTTGGGTTCGCTAGAGGTTTTAGTCGGAGCATTGTGGAAATTAAACCTAGTGGTCAAGCAACAGAGATGGTTGTTCAGAATCTTCCTGCGAGCGAACGATTTTTTGCTGGTGGGTCGACAACAGTTCGTGGATTCGCACTAGACCGGCTCGGTGACGGATCAACTATTGACCAAGATGGATTTCCTCAAGGTGGCAACGGGTTGTTTATCATTAATAACGAAATCCGTTTTCCAATCAGAGGTCCTATTGGTGCAGTGGCTTTTCTAGACCTTGGTAATGTATTCCAGGGAGTTAACGATATGGCAGTAAATCGGATCCGTGGCGGTGCTGGGTTTGGTGTGCGGTACCGATCACCAATTGGACCGATCCGTGTTGACGTAGGTTTTAAATTAGATCGACGTCAATTCGGCAATCGGAAGGAAGGCCGGATGGTGCTGCACGTAAGCATGGGACAGGCTTTTTGATATGTGGCTGCATGAGTGCATGTGGTGGTGTAAGTGCTAGATGCTGCTAGGCATCTCAGACATGTATATCAACGCGCTTTCTGCGTGTTGCTATTCTTGGTTTTGACGACGGGGTCCGCAAAGCAAGATCTTATCGATAAAGTTGTTGCTACGGTCGACCGCCAAATAATCATGTTGTCGGACGTTCGAGCCGTAACCGAGTTAGGGGTTTTAGTGATGGGCTCCAACGAAGGCTCTGAAACTCAAGTGATCTCTCGTTTGGTCAATAGAGTTCTCATCTTGGTTGAAGTCGATCGATTTCTTGTCTCAGAACCGCTTCAACCTGAAATTCAGCGTCGGATTGATGAACTGAAAGAGCACCATTCAACAGTAAAGTCTTTTGAAACAGCGTGGAAATCTGTCGGCATGACGGAGGAACGCCTCTATCGACTTATTCGTAATGACCTGCGGATCGATAGTTATCTCCGGCAGCGTTTTACGTCGACCGCAGAGCCGACTAATGCAGAACTACTCCAATACCACAAAGAGAATCAGGTTCTATACGTCCATAATGGTTCGAGGCTCCCATTTAATGACGCACGTGAACTCGTCCGAGACGATCTGTTGGAAGAGCGGCGTCAAGTTATTATTCAAAATTGGATTGCGCGATTGCATGAGAGTGTGGAGATAGTTTACGTGCCGTAACCAACGAGTTACTCAACTAATCAGGTGATGGATAATCTGGATGACGTTGAAGGAAGCGTGGCTAACAATCGGGGCGATAATGCTTCGTCTTTTAAGATAGACGATACTCCACAGAGCACCAAGTAGAGCTGTGATGATTGCAGCGTCCCATCCTTGGATGAGATGCGCTGCTCCAAAGACTAGACTAAAAAGGATTACACCTGTAGCCCTGCCTCCCAGATACCGCTCGAAACGGCAAAGGATGAACGCGCGCTGGATTTCCTCGCGTACACCGCCTGCTATGATGGCTACGAGCGCGAAGATGGAAGCGTCTGAGGTCGTTTGAATTAAAGATTCGTAGGGGTTTTCCGGCACGTTATGAAGCCACGGTGCGAAGTGTTGGAGGCTGGCTGAAGCGGCGACTACCAGGAATAAAACAAGTGGGATCAGTAGTATGCTGAATTTAAATTCCCGTACGATTCGTCGTGAGCCTAGGAAGAGATTGCGAGGGCTTTCTCCATGGAGTGCTAGCAACCACAGGATTAACGTTACTAGCACGACAGCATCGGCTAGCGACAATACTACGACGTAGTTCATTGCAAGACTGCCATCTGTTTCGAACGGTTGAAGTCCAATCGCCGTCATTACTTGAACGAGTAGTAACTGTGTGGGAAAACCCGAACAGAGGATCACCTCGCATAGTGCTCTGAAACGTTTGGTCAGATGAGAGGATTCGTGGCCAACAATGCGTGGGTCTCCAATGGACCCTTGCTGGTTTTTGGATAAGGTAAACTTGCTTGAAGGGGAGTCCTTGTCAGTCAGCACGGCAGGACTTTATCATAGCGATTTCATGGAACGTAGCTTGGTGGGCCGAAAACTTATAATAAGAAAATAAAGCCATTGGCTGGTGGCGAAAGAAACCTCAAAAATGACTATTTTCTCAACATCTAGCGCTTGGCCTTAAAAGATGACACCATATCTTGTAGTTTCTATCTTGACAAACCGATAGACAGGACACATAGTTGACCGCCTGAGGGCTGATCAGCCTCACCGAGAGAATCCCAGGTTCTCGACCGGCTGTGAAGGCATAAATTGAGTAGTAGAAGCTCGAGATAAGTATTTCTTAAATTAGATCTAGACCGACCTTTGGGGCGAGGCGGTCTTTAGTATTTGGAGGCCAGTTATGGATAGAGGAACTGCGCAGCAAACGGACGTTAATGATGCGCAGGTTTCGGCGCGACAATCAGACACGCCGCAATCAGGCCTTCAGTTTCCACGCGTATTTAGTCGCGAGAGCGTTGATCCCTTCGATGAGATTGCGTGGGAACAAAGATCAGCAACTATTGGAAACGAACATGGTGAACTTGTATTTGAACAACGTGATGTCGAGATACCAACGTTTTGGTCGCAACAGGCGACGAACATTGTGGTGTCGAAATATTTTCGGGGACAGCTAGGAACTCCAGAACGTGAACAAAGTGTCAGGCAGCTCATTGGTCGCGTTGTCGACACCATCACAGAATGGGCTAGAGTGAAGCGCTACTTTGCGACTGAAGACGATTTGCACTCCTTTAGTGACGATCTGAAGCATTTATTGGTTCAACAGAAGGCTGCTTTTAACAGCCCCGTTTGGTTTAATTGTGGTTTTGAGAAAGCTCCGCAGTGCTCAGCATGTTTCATTAACTCAGTCCAAGACACTATGGAGTCCATTTTGACCCTAGCGAAGACTGAGGGGATGCTGTTCAAGTTTGGATCCGGAACTGGTTCAAACCTTTCATCGATTCGCTCGTCGCGGGAAGTGCTGGCTGGTGGTGGTACGGCTTCAGGTCCAGTTTCCTTTATGAAGGGTTACGATGCCTTCGCTGGTGTCATCAAGTCTGGCGGTAAAACACGACGTGCTGCCAAAATGGTAATTTTGAATGCTGATCACCCAGACATTGAAACTTTTATTAATTGCAAAGTGGACGAAGAACGGAAGGCGTGGGCGCTTATCGACGCTGGTTATGATGGTTCGTTTACCGGGCCAGCGTACTCTTCAGTGTTTTTTCAGAATTCTAACAATAGCGTTCGGGTAACGGATGGTTTTATGCGGGCTGTTCTTGACGATGGTGAATGGCAGACTCGAGCTGTTCGCGATAACAGTGTTATGGACACGTATCGTGCGTCAGACCTGATGAGTCAAATCGCCAGCGCTACGCACATCTGCGGTGATCCAGGTATGCAATTCGATACGACTGTCAATGATTGGCATACTTGTCCCAATACGGCGCGTATTAACGCGTCGAACCCCTGCTCGGAGTACATGTTTTTAGATGATTCCGCATGTAATCTGGCATCACTAAATCTGATGAAGTTTGTGGACGAGCGTGGTGATTTCGCCACTAGCGATTTTAGTGCGGCCGTGCGGACGTTAATTACAGCGCAAGAAATTATTGTTGATAATGCTAGCTATCCGAGTAAGCCCATAGAGCGTAATAGTCATGACTATCGCCCACTCGGTTTAGGTTATGCCAATCTTGGGGCGTTACTCATGGCGCGAGGATTGCCCTACGATAGTCAAGCTGGTCGTGATTACGCGGCGACCATCACGGCTCTCATGACAGGTGAAGCGTATGCTCAGTCTGCGCGCATTGCCAGAGATCAGGGTGGACCGTTTGCCGGATACGCCGATAATACCGAACCATTCGTACGAGTAATGCGGAAGCACCGTAATTCCTTGAAAGATATTGATAGGACCAACGTCTCGAGTAGTTTGTATGCTGCAGCGAAAGAAGCGTGGGACGATGCTGTCGAGTTGGGAGAGGAGTTCGGTTACCGTAACGCTCAAGCTACTGTGTTAGCGCCGACAGGAACTATTGGATTCATGATGGATTGTGATACCACCGGTGTCGAACCAGATATTGCATTGGTTAAGTATAAGAAGCTCGTTGGTGGTGGGATGATGAAAATAGTAAACCAAACCGTACCAATGGCCTTAGCTAAACTTGGGTATGAAGAGGATCAGATTCAAGAGATCAGTGCATTTATCGATGAACATGAAACCATTGAAGGCGCACCTCATCTCAAGGAAAAAGATCTACCTGTCTTCGATTGTGCCTTCAAACCGGCAAGTGGTGAGCGGTCCATTGACTACATGGGCCACATTCGAATGATTGGCGCGACCCAGCCGTTTATTTCAGGTGCTATTTCGAAAACGGTTAATGTTCCAAAGGAAGCAACGGTTGAGGAAATTCAGCAAGCTTATATTGATGCCTGGCGACTGGGCACTAAGGCTGTATCGATCTATCGAGACGGGAGCAAGCGAACACAGCCATTGAATACATCGCGTGACGGTCAAAAGACGATAATTGATGGTATTGAGCAGCTTGTCGGACAACCAGCACGTCGTCGACTGCCTGATGAACGTAACGCCATTACACATAAGTTCGACATCGCAAGCCACGAGGGTTATATCACCGTCGGGCTATTTGAAGATGGATCACCAGGAGAGATTTTTCTCGTAATGGCTAAGGAAGGATCGACCATTTCAGGATTTGCCGATGCTTTTGCCCAAGCAGTTTCTTATGCGTTGCAGTACGGCGTGCCCCTGCAGGTCCTTGTCGACAAATTCAGTCATGTACGTTTTGAACCTTCTGGCATGTCGAAGAACCCAGAAGTGAGATTTGCTAAGTCGATTGTGGATTACATATTCAGATGGCTAGCCACAAAGTTTCTCTCGCCTGGAGCACAATTTAACGCCGGGGTAAATAGTGATAAGCCTGATGAGCTTAAGGCTGACGAATTAGAACCACCGGTTAATGAATTAAGCGTTGAGTCAGAGAAGAACTCAACAACATTTGCAGCCATTCAGAATCAAGAGGACGCACCACCCTGTTCCATGTGCGGCGCCATTATGGTGCGCAGCGGCAGTTGTTACAAATGCAATAACTGCGGTACCACCAGTGGTTGCGCATAATAGGATTACGTTAACAGACATAACTGGGCCGTTGCCTGATGGTGGCGGCCCATTTTTATGTAGAGGTAGATAGCTAAGAATACCTCAATGAATTTCGTAGATTGGTCTGAGTATGGAACTCGAACTAAAAGATAAGGTTGCAGTCATAACGGGCTCGAGTCGAGGCCTAGGTTTTGCAAGTGCTCGTGTGTTGGTAACGGAAGGATGTCGAGTATGTATTTGTGCGCGCACACATGATCAGTTAGCCAAAGCCGAACAAGAGTTACAAGAAGTAGCTGGTCAATCAGATAGGGTGTTCGCTGTTCCAGCCGATGTAACCACGACAGATGGCATTGCCACAGTAATTAATAGTTCTATTGCGAGATTTGGTCGTCTAGATGTGCTTGTTAACAATGTGGGCCAAGCTGGTGGTGGAGATATTGTGCAGACTACCGATGAGGACTGGCGTGAGGCCCTAGACTTTACATTGTATCCAGCCATTCGAGCATCACGACTAGCCGTGCCTCACATGCGTCGGGCTGGCCGGGGTGCGATCATTATGATTGCGTCGATCTGGGGACGTGAATCGGGTGGACGGATGACTTACAATGCCGTCAAGGCGGCCGAAGTTAGTTTAGCCAAATCCATGGCGAGGCAACTCGCGCCTGACGGCATACGCGTTAATAGTGTAGCGCCGGGTTCGATCTCGTTTCCAGGTGGTTCATGGCACCGACGCCAACAAGAAGATCCTGAGGGCATGGCGAAATTTATTGAATATGAATTACCGTTTGGTAGATTTGGACAAGCCGACGAGGTCGGGCAGGTGGTTGCGTTTCTTGCGTCTGAACGAGCAAGTTGGGTGAGTGGAGCTTGTATTACGGTCGATGGTTGTCAGTCTCGTTCGCTGATTTAATAATCACGCTGCAATGGTGTACGTGTAGATCAAACGGGAGCATTACTGTTCGTTCCAGCAATCGACGCCACTCATGCGGACTTGGCTTTGTCTTTCTTGCGTGCTGTGCGAAGTTTCATTTGGTTTTCGACCGTTTGAGCTCCGTACTTCTTCGTAAAACGCTCGACGCGGCCTTCTGTGTCAACTAGCTTCTGTTTTCCAGTAAAGAACGGATGACAACTGGAGCAGATTTCTAAACGCAGTTCTGGCTTTGTCGAACGAGTATTCCACGTTGCGCCACAAGCACAGTGGGCCTCGACTTCGTAGTACTTAGGATGGATCCCTTCCTTCAAGCGTTCTCCTTCCGATGTAGTTGAAGATATTATTATAGCATGTCGATGCTCACCGGCTGCGTGTGCGTCTCGACCTGTTTTCTCTGGTGTTGGTGTTCGCTCCATTCATCTTAGAAATCGATGCTAGAAATTCTTCATTATTCTTGGTCTTTCCCATCTTGCTAAGCAACAATTCCATACACTCTTGGGGTTCAAGCGGATTCAATACCTTCCGCAGAACCCAAATTTTTTGCAATTGGTCTGGAGCAATGAGGAGCTCTTCCTTGCGGGTGCCACTCTTTTGCACGTCGATCGACGGATATATTCGTCGATCTGCAAGTTTACGGTCAAGATGAATTTCCAGGTTACCTGTACCCTTAAATTCCTCGAAGATAACATCATCCATGCGCGATCCTGTGTCAACAAGGGCAGTGGCAATCATTGTCAGTGAGCCACCTTGTTCTACATTTCGTGCGGCACCAAAGAAACGCTTCGGACGTTGAAGTGCATTACTGTCGATACCTCCGGATAAAACCTTACGAGAAGATGCGATCGTAGAATTATATGCGCGGGCTAGACGCGTAATTGAATCGAGTAAAATTACGACATCTTGGCGATGTTCAACAAGGCGCTTCGCTTTTTCAAGAACGATTTCAGCTATCTGAATGTGCCGTTGGGAAGGTTCGTCGAAGGTAGACGCGACAACTTCTCCACGTATTGAGCGCTGCATGTCAGTGACTTCCTCTGGTCGCTCGTCGATCAACATCACAATTAAATGGGCATCAGGATGATTAGTGGCGACACCATGTGCGATTTTCTGTAGCAGCATTGTTTTCCCGGTGCGCGGTGCTGCAACGATGAGACCGCGCTGGCCTTTTCCGATTGGCACCATGAGATCCAAAACTCGAGTAGATAGATCTTCAGGTGTGGTTTCGAGGGAAAGCTGCTTATCTGGATAAAGGGGCGTCAGGTTTTCGAATAGTAGACGTTGATGTATTCGTTCCGGTGGTTCAAAATTAACCGTGTCTATTCTTGATATCGATGCATACTGCTCGCCGTTCCGTGCTTGTCGCACTTGCCCTGAAATGATGTCACCTGTCTGCAGATCTAACTTCTTGATTTGTGTTTTGGAGAGATAAACATCTTCAGGTCCGGGCAGGTAGTTCGAAGCGGGAGTCCTAAGGAATCCGAACCCGTTAGGAAGTTTCTCAAGTATGCCTTCGGTCGTATCAGTGTCTCGCATTTGTCTTATGGTTGAGGGGTGCTCATTGCGATAATTGTTTTCCAGAGTTCATTCATTCCTTTACCGGTCTTAGACGAAACAAACAATCCCGAGGTGCCGAAGGATTTTTCCAGTGCTTGGTCGGCTCGGTTGCGCTGTGCGCGAGATAAGGTATCGACTTTCGTGCCGATGACTACAGTGCGGCAACCCTGGCTGTGTAACCAATCGAGCGCGTCTAAGTCAGAAGCGAGACCTAGATGACGACTATCAATTAATAACATCACATTGGCCACATAGTGCTGTTCCACGGAATGCGATTGAAACTTTGTGTTAACAGTAAACTGTCCGAAATAGGAATCCGTAAGTTCGGCAAAACTTGTAGCTTGGGTTCGGCTACCTCGTGAAAATCCATAACCAGGTAAATCTAAAAGGTGTATCGAAGATATGCCCTGTCCTGTTTGCGCTAAACGCAACTTATAGACGTTGATCAGTCGCGTCTTGCCAGGAGTACGACTTGTTCGCGCGATTCGACGAGACGCCAAAGCATTGATTAGGCTTGACTTTCCGACGTTTGAACGGCCCACGAATACTACTTGTGGCTCACCCGGCTTCGGTAAGCCGGTGTTGTCACAGGTACTCGTTACAAATTCGGCTGAAACGATCTTCACCGAAGATACTCACTAGAACCGAGACGAATCTCCAAGCCAGTGGCTTCCTTGCGTCGTCTAGGCTTAAATTAGTGCGTTATCGTGTCATCCGACACGGGTTTAGTCTCTCCACTGGCATCCGCAGACAGGTTGGACTGCAGCGGCTCTGACATGGCGATTTTTAACACTTCGTCCATTGTTTCGACCATATACAAGTTGAGGGTATCCAATACATTCTTTGGGATGTCACTTAGATCCTTCTCGTTATCTTTTGGAAGGATAATATTTTTTAATCCGGCACGGTGAGCGGCCAGTACCTTCTCCTTAAGGCCTCCAATTGGTAGCACTTTACCGCGGAGTGTGATTTCACCAGTCATGGCGACGTCACGACGTGTTTTCACGTTGGCCAGGGCTGAGACTAGCGCTGTTGCCAGAGTGATGCCAGCCGAGGGACCGTCCTTAGGGATTGCCCCCTCCGGCACGTGGATATGCACGTCGGTTCGACGATGAAAATCACGCGTTATGCCAATTTCGTGAGCCGTGGACCGAACATAACTCATGGCTGCTTGAGCTGATTCCTGCATAACCTCACCCAGCTGACCTGTTAGCGTTAGTCGACCACGTCCAGACATGAGCGTTGCTTCGGTTACCAATAGTTCGCCACCAGCCTCCGTCCACGCTAAACCCGTGGCAACTCCAACCTCATTTTGTGCTTCGGCCATAGACGGTCTAAATCGTGGCACACCAAGATACTCAGTAACTTTTTCAGCTGTGATTTCTTCGTAAAACGATTTACCTGTAAGGACAACCTTACGGGCAACCTTACGGCAGACCGACGAAATTTCTCGCTCTAGATTACGGACGCCCGCTTCCCGAGTGTACCGTTGGATGATCTTTGCAAACGATTCATCAGTAAAGACAATATTCTTTTTACTTAGGCCAGCCGCTGGTAATGCCTTGGGCGATAGGAAACGTCGCGCAATTTCGATTTTTTCTAATTCCGTATAACCGGCTAGTTGCAGCACTTCCATTCGATCACGTAACGCTTGTGGCACAGTATGCATCACGTTCGCAGTACATATAAACATCACATTTGATAAATCGAACTCGACGTCAAGATAATGATCGAGGAATGTGTGATTTTGTTCAGGATCCAAAACTTCAAGCAGCGCCGATGATGGATCGCCTCGAAAATCCATAGACATTTTGTCTATTTCGTCTAGCAAAAAAACAGGGTTCACGGTGCCGGCCTTCTTCATCATCTGTATGACTTGACCGGGAAACGCGCCGATGTAGGTGCGTCGGTGTCCGCGAATTTCGGCTTCATCACGTACGCCACCTACTGAGAGGCGCACGAACTTACGATTAATTGCACGCGCAATTGACTTGGCAAGAGATGTTTTACCAACCCCAGGCGGTCCAGCAAAAGTCAGAATGGTGCCCTTAGGCTTCTTTACGAGAGTGCGAACGGCGAGAAACTCAAGAATGCGATCCTTAATTTTTTCAAGACCATGATGATCTTCATTTAGAATTTTTTCTGCCCGTTTTAAGTCTCGACTTTCCCGTGATCGTTTATGCCACGGTACTGCAATCAGCCAGTCAAGGTAATTACGAGAGACGGTTGCCTCGGCAGACATGGGTGGCATGGCTTCAAGTCGTTCAAGTTCTTGGGTCGCCTTTTCCGCCACATCCTTAGGCATTTTCGATTCTTCTATTTTTTCCTTAAGTTGGTCTATTTCGTTGCCCTTGTCTTCTTTGCGTCCCAGTTCTTTCTGGATCGCTTTCATTTTCTCATTTAAGTAATATTCTTTCTGCGCCTTCTCCATTTGTCTTTTTACACGAGTTTGAACGCGTCGGTCGACCTGTAATTTATCAACCTCGGTCTCAAGAAGACTGATAATACGATTCAGGCGGTCAAGCGGAGAAATGATTTCCAGGAGATTCTGCTTGTCTTCAACACTCAGGGCCAAGTTCGCCGCAATCGTATCAGCGAGTTTGTCAGGGTCGTCTACTCTTACGGCCGCGACTATAGTGTCGTAGTGCATGTTGTTCGACAGTTTGACGTACTGTTCAAACAAGGACATAACTCGGTTCATCGTGTCTTCGACGTTACTACTGCCGTCGTTTTTCTTTTCTATGACCTTGATCTCAACACGGTAAAAGCCTTTGTCTTCTTTCCATTCCATGATGCGAGCTCGGTCCACACCTTCGACTAGTACCTTGATATTGCCATCTGGTAATTTCAGGCTTTGCACGATGTTAGCGACGCAGCCCATCGTGTAGATATCATTCGGGGTGGGATCATCGTTAGCTGCGTCATGTTGTGCTGCCAGGAAGATACGCTTATCTCCTAGTAAGGAATGCTCCAGTGCTCGTGTTGACGATGGTCGACCGATTACAAATGGCATCATCATGTGGGGAAACACGACAACGTCTCTTAATGGAACAATCGGGATTGTTTCGTAAGTTTCCATAATGGCTATTTACACTGAGATGAATTAATTTCCGCCGCTTGTTTAGCCGGCCTTTTCATACATTGTAATAGGTTTTTCCTTTGAGAGCACGACATCGCGGGTGATCACGCATTCGGTGATCTTTTTTTCGCTTGGCAACGTGTACATGATATCGAGCATCAAATCTTCAATAATCATGCGAAGCCCGCGTGCACCAATTTTGCGCTCAAGTGTGGCATCAGCGATCGCGTCAAGCGCATCGTCTGTAAATCGAAGTTTTACGTTCTCATATTCAAGGAGTTTTTGGTATTGCCGAGCGATAGCGTTACGGGGTTGTGTGAGAATTTGAATCAAAGCAGGTTTGTCGAGTTCATGAAGTGTGCCGACAACCGGTAAACGGCCCACGAATTCAGGAATCAGACCGTAACGAATTAAGTCGTTGGGCTCTATGCGTTCCAAAGTCGACCCAATCTCACTTTGGTCTAACGACTTGATGTCCGCATGAAAGCCTAGGCCGCTTTTACCTATGCGGTTTTGAATGATTCGGTCCAATCCAACAAAAGCACCACCACAGATAAAGAGGATATTGGTCGTATCAACCTGAAAAAACTCTTGATGTGGATGCTTTCGCCCACCTTGTGGAGGAACATGAGCAACTGTTCCTTCGATAATTTTTAACAGTGCCTGTTGTACACCTTCTCCGGATACATCACGCGTGATAGAAGGATTTTCGTCTTTACGGCAGATCTTATCAATTTCGTCTACGTAAATGATCCCTTGTTGGCATTTTTCGATGTCGCCACCTGCTGCTTGTAGGAGTTTGAGGATAATGTTTTCGACATCTTCACCGACGTAACCAGCTTCCGTCAGCGTGGTAGCATCCACGATGGTAAAGGGAACCGACAAGATTTTGGCAAGAGTTTGAGCTAGAAGCGTTTTTCCAGTCCCAGTCGGACCGATTAAGAGAATGTTTGATTTTGTTAGTTCGATTTCCTTTTTGTTTCGTGTCTGCTGTTGGATTTCAATACGCTTGTAATGGTTGTAAACGGCTACAGCCAGTTTCTTCTTCGTCTGTTCCTGGCCAATAACGTAATCATCCAAGAATTTTTTAATTTCTGTGGGCACCGGAAGTGAAGGGCGAGAAGTGCTGTGTGTTTCGAACTGTTTGTCATCCGCGACGATGTCATTACAAACCTCTATACATTCATCGCAGATAAAGACATTAGGGCCGGCAATGAGTTTGCGAACATCGTTCTGATCTTTGTTGCAGAACGAGCACCGAGGAGTTTCTGGCTGGCTGGGTTGCTTAACCATGTTTTAGACTCGGATGATCAGCTATCAATAATATATGTTAACCACGCTTACGAATGACATCATCAATGATACCGTATTCCTGAGCCTGTTCGGCCGACATGATGTAATCTCGCTCAGTATCTGTTTGGATACGTTTAATGGACTGGCCTGTGTGTTCAACTAGAATTTTGTTAAGGCGTTCACGAATCCGAACAATTTCACGGGCGGCAATATCAATATCGGTTGCTTGTCCGCCAAGCCCAGACATTAATGGCTGATGAATCACAATTCGTGAATTTGGCAGCGAAAATCTCTTATCTTTGGTTCCCGCGGCTAGTAGCACAGCTGCCATTGAAGCTGCTTGCCCAATACAATAAGTTTGCACATCTGGTTTAATAAATTGCATGGTGTCGTAAATCGCAAGACCAGCAGAAATTGAGCCGCCAGGACTATTGATGTACAGCAAAATGTCTCGATCTGGATCTTCTCCTTCAAGAAACAACATCTGTGCGATGACAAGATTAGCAACTGCGTCGTCAAGCGCTGAACCAAGGAAAATGATACCGTCTTTCAAGAGGCGAGAAAAAATATCGTAAGCGCGCTCGCCTCGATTGGTCTGCTCGACAACCATTGGTACCAATTGTGCTCGTTCGTCATTCATTGATTTTTCTCAATTTCTGAATATAAAGGATTATTAAGTTCTTACGCTGTTGCAATTGTTGTACGCGATAGCAAAAAATCAACAGCTTTTTCACGACGGACACTTGTCTGCAGACGATGTAATCCACCTTCTTTTTCCAATCGTGCTCGAAGGGCTGCAGGTGTACGACCAGCACGTTCTGCATAGCGGGCAACTTCACGATCGATGTCTGTATCATCGACGGTGAGATTTTCTCGGCGTGCAATTTCATCAAGTACCAATGCGCTACGCACTGCCTCGATTGCAGGTTCGTGCTGCTGTTCTCGGAACTCTTCCCAGTTAATATTTGCTTTCATTGGGTCGACCTGTTGCTGGATTAATCGCCGTGCGAGTTCTTCAACTCGTCGGTCGGTCTCTTTCTTCACCAGCACTTCAGGCACTTCGAATTGTGCACGTCCGGACATTTGTTTCAGTACATTTGCGCGCACTTGTTGATCTGCTGCTTCTTCGGATTCACGCTGCAGGTTTTCGACGATTTGTTCACGTAATTCGCCGAGAGAATCAAAGGGACCAATATCTTTAGCGAATTCATCATCCAGTTCCGGCACGACTCGGCTTTTTATAGCTTTGATCGTTACTGAGTAGCTTGCTTTCACCCCCGCTAACTCTTTTGGTGTGTAGTCCATTGGGTAAGACAACGTGAATTCTTTAGTCGCACCAACTTCAAGACCAAGAAGTTCTTTATCGAAACCAGGAGGGTTGATCGATGCACCAATCTCAACGGCAATATCTTCGTGTCGTTCTGGTTCAGTTGGTGTTGATTTGTCAACCTTATCGTGGTGTTCAACCTGTCGTGTTAAATCTAAGATTACAGAATCGGCTTGTTGAACCGGTCGATCTTCAACTGGGTCAAAACGTGCCGCTTGGTCACGTAATCGCGTGAATGCCTGCTCGATATCGTTATCGCTAATCTCTGTGGACGGTCGGGACGATGAAAGCGCTCCATAGTCACCAAGGTCAATAGGTGGAACTGTTTCAAAACAGGCGGTAAATGTAAGCGCTTCGCCTTCTTTGACTAAGCCATCACGAATGCTCGGCGTTTCGATAGGTTCCAGTCCACGCTCCCGCAATGCATCGTCAACTGCGCGTGGTATTAATTCGTGTGCGACATCGTGGAGAATCTGATCTCGAAAACGCTGTCGCACAATTTTTTTTGGCACTTTACCGCGTCGAAAGCCAGGTATACGAGCGGATTGTCTATAATTTAGTGCAACACGTTCGATCTCGGCGTCTACTACGTCACTTGAAATCTCGAAGACGAGATTCTTTTCCGTATCGCTGATGTCAACAAATTCTGTTTTCATGATTAATTACAAACTGACGGATTCTTACTTTCAGGCCGCACAAGATTTTGAGGAAGCCTGAAGTGATTAGCGGTTACTGTGATGGTGCGAAAGGGGGGAGTTGAACCCCCATAGCCTTGCGGCTACCGGATCCTAAATCCGGCGCGTCTGCCAGTTCCGCCACTTTCGCGCGACTCCAATTTGAAAATGTCGATTGACACCTGGGTTACCCTGGTCAATTAGATTGCTATGTGCCTTCGTCACCGTCGACTAGGTCACACCCACCGACTTTTCTAACGCTGGTTCTATTAAGTATACCTGTCTCACGGACTGCGATGCGAACCAAGCATCACCGGCTGCATTTTCTTGGTTTGATCTTAGTCGTTACCCTGGAAATAGACAGCTAGTTCTCACTGTTGCATCACAACGTTCCCTTGTGCGCAATCGTGTGCAGTCGA
>DODG01000159.1:0-1214 GCA_003509065.1 Acidobacteriota bacterium | reverse complement strand
AGATTGTTAATAACTGAGAAGATACGGTGGATGTTGGTCGCCTAGGACCAATGTTTTTGGAGTTTGTGATGAGATGGTAGCTTACGAGGACCGGTCGCGTGATCGCGGAGCCCGTTTTCTTATTATTGCAGCTAGCCTGATCGTGGTAGTTGCTGGATTACGTGCTGCTGGGGAATTACTGCTGCCGTTTTTAGTCTCTGTTTTCCTTGCAATCATCAGTTTGCCATTAATGGAATGGTTAAAGCGCTGGCGTGTTCCCATCGCTCTTGCGGTCCTATTGACTGTCTTGACTAATATAGCGATCTTGGTTGGCTTGTTGGTGGTAGTTGGTCAGTCGCTTAACGAATTTACGGCGGCGGCACCTGGTTACCAAGCAAGGTTACAGGAATTAATGGCGGAGCCTCTAAGCTGGCTCCAAGAGCGTGGCGTGACGACTGAGGAATACGGCGAGATGGATCTTATTAATCCCGGGGCCCTAGTGGATCTTGTTGGTGCTGCGCTGCGGGCAGTAGCAACCATTGCGCAAAATACGTTTCTCGTAATTCTAACGATGATATTCATTCTGTTTGAGGCGACTGGTTTTACTAAAAAATTACGAATGGCTTTTGGAAATCGATTACAGAACGTTGAGCGGTTCGGAGTCATGGTCAGTCAAGTTCAGCGTTATCTCGCGATTAAGACGCTTATTAGTGTGGCGACGGGGATCTGTGTTGGTTTGTGGGTATCACTTCTTGGTCTTGGTTTTCCACTTTTGTGGGGACTCGTTGCCGCCATTTTCAACTACATTCCCAATTTAGGCTCAATTTTGGCAGCGATTCCTCCGGTGTTGTTTGCCCTCGTGCAATTCGGTCCAGGACACGCAGCCGTTGTTGCAATGGGGTACCTCGTGATTAATGTCGTATTTGCGAATTTTCTCGAACCCTATTTGATGGGACGGAAATTGGGGTTGTCTACCTTGGTGGTGTTTCTTTCGCTGGTATTTTGGGGCTGGGTCTGGGGGCCAGTCGGCATGCTCCTGTCAGTGCCTCTCACAGTAATCATCAAGATAGCGTTAGAAAACACAGAAGACTTTCGCTGGCTGGCCGTAATGTTGGGCGCCAGTCCCAGAGGTTCGGTGCCAAGAGTTTTTCGGCGCTAGCCGTCACCTGTCGTTATAACCTATGTCGATTTTAAAGTTCTTAGGCCTTGAGCGACCTGATAGCCAACTTGAGGAT
>DODG01000283.1:709-2662 GCA_003509065.1 Acidobacteriota bacterium | reverse complement strand
ACCGTAGATACGTGCACGCACGCTATGCCACCTCAGTTCGCACATGACCGTGACAGTATCTTTCGGCTGGATCGCACCTTCCGCAGCCTCTTTGCTGATCCAAAAGCAAAGCTTGTCGACGCGCAAAATCTAATAGCCTCCATGGAAAAATCAGGCGTCGATGTATCGGTCTGCGCGGGCTTCGGTTGGACTGATCCAGGGGTGGCTCGCGAATCAAACAACTACAATCTTGAAATGTCGCGCTTACATCCAAAGCGCCTGATTCCATTCTGCAGCGTGAATCCGCTATGGGGTCAAGAAGCAGTAAATGAAATCCAACGTTGCTATGAAGCTGGGGCTAAAGGAATTGGTGAGCTCCACCCCGATACTCAGGGTATTTTAGATGCCGACCTATCAGTACTGGCCCCGGTTCTAGATATAGCAAGACAATTAGATATACCCGTTCTCATTCACGCATCCGAACCTGTGGGCCACGGCTATCCTGGAAAAGGAACAGTCACGCCTGAGCTTCTGATGGCTCTTGTAAGCGCATACCCTGATAATAAATTAATCTTCGGACATTTTGGAGGCGGATTACCTTTTTACGGTCTCATGAACGAAGTCAGATCAGCCCTCTCTAATGTTTATTTCGACTCTGCGGCATTTCCGTTTCTATACCGTCCAGAGGTCTTCGAAGTCGTCGCAAGAGCCATCGGATCGGAAAAAATATTGTTCGCGAGCGACTTCCCTCTTGTGAGCCAAGAACGATCATTGAAAGAATTTAAGGCAGCACAAATGACTGATGAACAGTCATACAAAATCCTTGGAGATAACGCTACGCAACTGCTCAATATTTAGAAATCGAACCCCGTATACAGTCATTTGTTACCTAATACTCACACGTTGAAATTGCGAAAACCCCTGTTACAAGAGTATATTTAGACCCAACGACATGAATAATTCAACTCTCACAACATCCATTAGCACTCCGGCCTGCGCCTGTATGTGTACGTGTACGCCCTCAGGGGTCATTGGTGTTGTGAATCGCTGTACTTGTTGAACAAACTATAAAGCGACAAAAACGATAACCAAACCCCTGTCATGAACGGGGGTTTTTTTTTGCAATGAAACTTCCTTCTGATTCATCAACACACCAGAAACAACAATATGATCAACGTAATAAAAATAGCGCTTTCCACGATCAGAAAAGCAATAAACTCTGCACAAGGCCTTGGCGTTGAAGCAGACTCGATCAGTGCCGATCAGCCAACTAAGTAACCCAACAAAACCCGCCCTACTTATGCACCGACCCGCCAAAGACGAACATTCGCGGATCGGTAGGTCTTTGTACGCTTGAATCCAACACCTGCCGAACTAGAAACTCTTCGAGAAGCTGGTCGCATTGCATCCAAAGCTCGAAACTGGGCCTCCAAAGAAATAAAACCAGGATACCTACTCCGCGATCTGCAAGAAGGTATGGAGGTTATTATTCGAGAAGCAGGAGCCCTGCCTCCATTTCCAGCACAGACAAGCCGGAACAGCATCGGCGCTCATTATTGTTCCTCACCATCTGACAGTACACAGTTCGAAGAAAATGATCTTGTAAAGATTGACGTTGGTGCACACATCGACGGCCTCATAGTCGATACCGGCGTTTCCGTTGATCTTTCCACTGATCAGAGATGGAGTGCAATGATCCTTGCAGCTTCTGATGCCCTTGACGCTGCAATCGATATGTGTGCGCCAGACGTTGATGTAGAAGACATCGGAGAAAGAGTACAACAAGTTATAAACAGTGCAGGTTTTAGACCCATTTTAAATCTCACCGGACATGGCCTTGGAAAATGGACGCTGCATGATAGCCCGCAGATTCCGAATGCACGCATCGGTATTAAAGGTTCACTTGAGGCGGGTTCAATTTTCGCGATCGAACCATTTGCCACATCAGGCAAAGGTTACGTTGAAGATAAAGGT
>DODG01000283.1:0-334 GCA_003509065.1 Acidobacteriota bacterium | reverse complement strand
CCATCCAACAAAATCGACATGGAAACCTTAAAAACAATTCAATCTTGGGGCGGACTACCCATAGCCCGGCGATACTTCAATCATCTGCCCAAAAAACCTTTTGAACGGACCCTAAAAGAATTGATCAAACAAGGGGTACTTAAACAGTACCCGCCACTGGTAGAAGTATCGAGGGCACAAATCGGCTGGAAGGAACATTCCATCTACCTCGGCCCGGAGGGAACCGAAGTTCTAACTGCTTAGTAAACTAACGATTTAAGCACCATAAAAAACTTTTTGAACTTACCGCGTGAAATCAAATTCAATCCCCACTCCCTGTTCTTTTGCCTGCTCA
>DODG01000200.1 GCA_003509065.1 Acidobacteriota bacterium | reverse complement strand
ATGCAGGAGTACTAGATTGCTATCAATTAAATCTGAAGAAAACGTCTCAGCCGAGATGAGAGATGGCACTGTTCTCAAAGCAGATATCTACCGACCTGACGATGGCGGTGATCATCCGACACTTTTACTGCGCACGCCGTACTGGAAACTCAATCCTCGATACATCAAGGCAGCTCGTAATTTAGCTGCACGCGGCTACACGGTCATTTGCCAAGACATGCGTGGCAGATACGACTCGGAAGGAGAATTCCTATGGCAGTTCATGGACAACTCTCTAACAGGTGACGCTGAAGATGGTTATGACACTGTCGAGTGGGCATCCAATCTAAAGCACTCTGATGGTCAGATCGGGACTTGGGGCCATTCCTACGATGGTTGGACCTCTTGGCGCATGGCAGAGCTCCAACCACCAGCATTAAAAGCGATCCACGCCAGCGGTATGGGGACCGAGTCGCTTGATATGAACTTTGGGATCTTCGAAACAGGACGCCGTCTCGAATGGACCTACATGATGGCTGCGGATATGCGTCGGCGATCCGGGGCTAAACACGGACCACACTCACCTGTCGAAGCAGTGAATCAGTGGCGAGCGATAGAGCGTGGCAAATGGATCTGGTATTTGCCGTTCGAGAACATCCCTGATGAAATATTCTCGGCCCTCACACCGCAACTGAAGGCTTTCTACAAAGAACAAAATGTTGAGATGTGGAATTTCGACAATGTTCATCCAAAGGTAAATATACCGGCAGGAATGTTTACCGGCTGGTGGGATCGTGTAATCGGCACGGTCAAACAGTACACAGGGCTCGAACAGAACGGTCCTGACCATCTCAAAGGTCAGCACAGGCTTGTTGTTGGACCATGGTCACACATGATGACGAATTTGAATCGGAATCTTGGTCCTATTGATTACGGATCTGAAGCAGAGGAGACATGGGAGAATTTGATCCTTCGATGGTACGACTACCAGTTCAAAGGAATCGATGACGGAATTGGTTCCGAACCAGGAGTAAAACTTTTCATTCTTGGTGCCAACGAATGGACCTTTGAGAATGAATGGCCTATCAAGCGAGCAGAAACAGTACCGGTATATCTTCACAGCGATGGTTCAGCGAACACTCCATACGGAAATGGGAGCCTGTCGTACGATCAACCTGCTGGAGAAACACCGGACACCTACTCATACGACCCTAGCGACCCCGTTATGAGTGTTATGGACATCGACGCACAAGCGATGCCGCGAGATCAAAAACCTTTGAATGGTCGAAAAGATGTGCTTGTTTACCAGACAGCACCGTTCGAATCTCCAACTCGCTTTGTAGGCCCCGTGGAACTCGAATTGTGGGCAGCATCCGATGCTATCGACACAGATTGGACAGCGAAGCTTATTCTTGTCGAAGAGAGCGGACTAGCCGTAAACCTCACTTATGGAATCATGAGAGCACGATATCGATCTGGATTCGATCAGGAAGAATTCCTAGACCCTGACGTTCCCAATCAATTCACCATCAAACTCAACCCAGTGGGAATCGAAATTCAGCCAGGTCAACGTTTGCGTCTCGATGTATCGAGTTCAGACTTTCCAAACTTCGATCGAAATCATAATACTGGTAAAGATTTCTGGTCTGACACGGAATTCAAGATTGCAAAGCAAACCGTGTTCCACAATTCAGAAATGCCGTCTCGGCTGCTTATGCCGTTGTCCTAAGGGAAAATCAGCCCAACCTTTTGCGCCAGACTCAGGTAGTCGTAATACTCCAAGTTCTCAACGATCAACCCATTTCGAACCGTAAAGACAGCTACTAGCTCCGCCTTAGCGTCGTTGCCTGTGGGCGGATATGTTTCACCTCCAGGGACGGTGTAGGGGATCGAGTGTGTACCACCCATTTGACCGAGCAGAACCACACGATCACCCGTTGCAATTACCTCGTCGCGAGTAACTATTCCATCTGGCCACGTGTCGAAGAACACTTGCTGCTGATTCCTAATCACATCCCGGCCGCGAATACCGCCAGGCCCAAAGACTAGTTCTAGACGTGGACTCCAAACATGCGCCTCAGGTGCATATGACATGACGACACCATCAAGGTCCCGGCTGTTGACAGCCCTGCGCCACGTTTCGACAACTTGGATATTTTTTGCGTTCCCGATGATTGGTCTCCCGTTCGCTCATGATTCTCCAGTGCATAGTACATTCCAGCCTGACTCGCGCACTCGCACGTTGGGGTGACATAAAAGGCATAAATACTACTCAAACCGACATTCCTGAGACAAACTGATACAGATCGGGTTGTGGTTGTGGTGACTGGACTCAGCACCCACGATATTGAAATGCCTAAACGAAATAATTGTTTACGTTTATTACCGTCGCAGTAGCTCAGGTAATATTTTGGACGATTTGGTCGGTAACCTGTAACTCAGCACCCTGTCACCTGCATTAATTAGCAATACCTCTAAGCTTTAGTCAGTCGGCCTCGAAAACTTCGATCGGGTTACCATCCAAATCTTCAGCGATGATCTGGCTGCCGCCAGGACCA
>DODG01000071.1 GCA_003509065.1 Acidobacteriota bacterium | reverse complement strand
GATATCGTGTCCAATGAGGCGATTGGCAGCCAAGAAGCCTTGCGACGCCAGTTGAAAGCACGAGGCTTCGATACAACCCAGGCTACGCTTTCTCGAGACATCAAGGAGTTAGGCTTAGTAAAACGGGCGGCGGACGGCGCCTATTCAAGACTGGGTGTCAGCCGGTCACGTCGGACTTCTGACCCAATGGTGGCAGCACGTAGAGCGGTGGCAGAATATCTGAAACGTGTTGAATGTGTTGATCAACTAGTCGTGCTCAAGACCGATCCCGGCGAAGCACAACTACTCGCTCTTGCCATCGATGAAGCAGAATTTGAAGATGTGGTTGGGACAATTGGCGGCGATGACACGATTTTGGTGATTGCGCGTCACGGACGGGCGGCGGCCAACATGGCAACGCGTTTCGACGATTGGGGTAGAGAGTGAGATATATGATCTGTTGGGTTTCTAGAATGATTGTGGACCTGGTCAACGAGTCTAAGGCTAACAGGAGCACGCTGTGGAACGGATAGTGCTGGCTTACTCTGGCGGATTAGATACGTCAGTCGCCGTTCCGTGGCTAGCCGAGCGGTTCGATGCTGAAATTATTGCAGTAACGCTTGATTTGGGCCAAGGAAAAGAACTCGACGATGTACAAGAACGTGCCTTAGCCGTTGGTGCGATCAAATGCCATGTCGTAGACGTACGCGAAGAGTTTGTGCAGCACTACGTTCTGCCGGCGCTTCAAGCTGGTGCGCTGTATGAGGGTCGTTATCCAATGGCGACATCGTTGGGACGTCCATTGATCGCGAAACGCTTGGTGGAAATTGCAGGAATAGAAGGAGCGACTGCTATTGCTCATGGCTGCACGGGGAAGGGGAATGACCAGGTTCGCATTGATGTATCAGTGCGTGCACTCAATCCAGAAATTCGGGTCATTGCTCCGGCCCGCATTTGGGGAATGAGTCGACCCGATGAAATCGAGTACGCAAGGAAGCGGGGCATTCCAGTCCCTGCAACTGTCGAGAGTCCCTACAGTACAGACGCCAACTTGTGGGGCCGGTCGATCGAATGTGGCGTACTTGAAGACCCGTGGCTGGAACCGCCGGAGGATATCTACACGTTGACAAGTTCAATCACAGATTGCGCGGATACACCGGCCTATGTCGAAATCCAATTTAACGACGGCGTACCAACGGCAATCGATGGTGTGGCAATGCCACTGATCGACCTTGTAAATAGTGTAGAGACGATTGCCGGAGCGCACGGTGTCGGACGTCTTGATATGGTGGAAAATCGCCTTGTAGGTATCAAATCCCGTGAAATATACGAGGCGCCAGCAGCGACCGTCCTGCATATGGCCCACCGTGAGCTGGAGATGTTTGTCATTCCTCGCGATCTTGAACGGGTAAAAGGTCACTTGAGCGGTGTGTACGCTGATTTAGTGTACGACGGTCTGTGGTTTACTCCTACGCGTGAAGCGATCGATGCTCTGGTGGCACAAGTGCAAACTCGCGTAACGGGCATGATTCGCCTGAAACTCTTCAAAGGCGAGTGCCGAGTTGTTGGTCGAAAGTCTCCTTATAGTCTCTACGATCAAGACCTCGCAACGTACGATGCTGAGGACCAGTTTGACCATGAAGCAGCCGAAGGCTTTATTAAGATTTTTGGGTTGCCGGTCGAAACCGCCGCAAGGCGTGCGCCGAATAGCTATGGATCATCAGTGGAGAAGTCGACAACTAAACCAACATAGAGTAGTGCGGTCTAGTTACAGATATTACTAATGGCAAATCATCTTTGGTCAGGACGTTTCGAACATGCGCCTGATACCGACGTTTTCGGATTCCAAGCTTCGTTCAGGTTCGACCGGCGACTTTTTGAAGACGATATCCGTGGCAGTCTGGCCTGGGCTGGTGCACTTGCTGATGCAGGTGTTATGTCGCCTGAAGAGGCGCAGATTGTGACTGATGGGCTGAACGATATTCTGAATCGGGGTCTCACGGATTCTTCATTTGTGACTGGTGACGATGAAGATGTTCATGCGTTTGTTGAGCGCCAGCTGGTTGAACGTGTCGGTGATGCTGGTAAACGTTTACACACAGGTCGATCAAGAAACGATCAAGTATCCCTTGATCTCCGACTCTATGTTAGACGGCAGGTGTATTGCCTACAGAGCCTCACTTTGGAACTGATATCTGCGCTGGTGGACCAAGCTAATGCAGCGGGATCGACTTTGATGCCCGCCTACACACATCTTCGACGTGCCCAACCAATTTTGGTAGCGCACTACTTTCTTGCTCACATAGCTGCGCTCAAGCGTGATCACCAGCGATTTGATGCCGTCCGCGAGGAAGCTGATGCCATGCCATTGGGGTCAGGAGCGATTGCTGGTTCCGGTTATGCAGTAGACACCGAGCGCTTAGCGTCTCGCCTTGGGTTTTCTCGAGTGGTTTCAAATAGTGTCGATGCTGTTTCCGATCGTGATTTCGTGTCTTCTTTTCTTCATACGTGTGCTTTATTGATGGTTCATCTGAGTCGAGTAGCAGAAGACTTGGTGCTTTTTACCGGTGAGGAGTTCGCCTTCTTTGAATTAGCGGATGGCGTGACAACGGGCAGCAGCTTGATGCCGCAAAAGAAGAATCCAGATGCCCTAGAACTCGTTCGAGGTAAAGCCGGTCGTACCATCGGTGGGCTAGCAGGTTGGTTGGCCACCATGAAAGGTCTACCAAGTGGCTACAACAAAGAT
>DODG01000003.1 GCA_003509065.1 Acidobacteriota bacterium | reverse complement strand
CGCCCTGCAATCTTAACGGTTACGCCAGGATGCAAAACGAAGGATGGAACATTTATAAATGAGACACTTTCGACACGGCGTGTTGAACTATTACTGACCAGTGTCGCTCTAGCCCGAACCGGTCCGGCAGGAGAATCAAATACGACCGTCGTTTGATCCTCAGCCACAAATAGCAACTCGCGCTCGATCGCGATGGTGGTCACGGCAACGATACCGTGCCCGCACATGGTGCTGTACCCCTCGTTATGCATAAAGAGAATGCCTGTATGCGAGTCAGCCTCAACTGGTTCGGTGAGAACGGCACCGTACATATTGATATGACCCCGCGGTTCAAACATTAAGCTTCGACGAATCCAGTCGTTGTGCTTCTTGACCCACGCCCGTTTGTCGAGCATGGTACGGCCTTGAGGTCGTGGAAAACCATCGACGATAAGACGAAGTGGTTCGCCAGCAGCATGCGCGTCGATCGTACGGATCCGGTGAATTGCGTTACTTGAGTTCATGACTCAACGATTATAAGGTCAGGAGGTAAGTTGCGTACCGATGACTCTTATTTTAAATGAAACCGAAGTCCGACGATTATTGCCAATGGTCGACCTTGTGTCTGCCATGGAACGTGTCCTGAAGCAGTTCTCAACTGGTCAGGGAATAGTGCAACCGCTGAGATCAGTCCTGTCTGTTGGCGCAGAGCAAGCGTACTACGGGGTTATGCCGGCTTCGCTCACAGACCCGCCTGCTTTAGGAGTCAAACTAGTCACAAACTACAGGTCCAACCAAACGCGCAACCTGCCATCACACCTCGCCACGATTGTGTTACTCGATCCTGAAACAGGAGCTTTAACTGCAATTCTGGATGGTCGATACATCACAGAGGCACGAACGGCAGCTGTCTCAGCAGTCGCTGCACGACACTTAGCACGAAGCAATGGTGATCCATCGAAGCTGGCCATTATTGGATCCGGTGCACAGGCCCGGAGTCACCTCACTGCCTTCACTGAAACGCTTTCGATTGGCAAGGTGCACATCTGGAGTCCCTCCACAGCACACCGTGAGCAATTCGCATCTCAGATGACCTTACAGACGAAACAACCCGTGCAGGCCGTGGCGGACGCAGAAGCTGCCGTCCGAGAAGCCGATTTAGTGGTTCTCGCAACTTCATCGACCGAACCAGTAATTCAAGATTCTTGGGTCGCGGCGGGTGCTCACGTGACTTCGGTTGGAGCACCGGAACCACATCTTCGAGAAATGGACCCTGCCCTTGTGACGCGAAGCCGATTAATTGTCGATTCACGTGCCGGGGCATTCGCCGAGTCTGGCGACATCGTGCTCGGACTTGCTGAGGGAAAATTCGATGAATCTCATGTAGCTGGCGAAATTGGAGAGGTCATAGCGGGACACTTACCAGGACGAACATCCGAAACCCAGATCACGATCTTCAAGTCGCTCGGTATGGCAGCTGAGGACATGGCCGCAGCACAACTAGCCTATAGCCGAGCTCTGCTTGACGGTAGCGGTCAGAAGGTCCTCGTCTGAAGCTTTCCCTCGGTCCTAAGCCATCACTTCTGAAGGCCTTTAAAGACTCCCTGAGGAACAACTGGTATCGCCGTTAAGGACCGGAGAAGCTGCGGAACGGAAAGCTTTAAAGAACCGTGGTGGTAATCGCTTTGAGAAGCAGCAGCGCCGCTAATCCATCGTTCTCCGAGACGATCAAGCTCACCGGTGAGCCTCATCTGATGGAGCCAAAGGTTTACCCAATTCAAAAAGGTAGCGTCGTGTGCCGGAAGCATGTAACTGAGCTCGTCATGACTCAACGGAGAGTCTGGTAAAACAGCAAAAAGCCGTGAGTCTTGGTTCGCAACTAGCACAGCTTCAACATTGTCGGTGAGCATCACGTCGACTCGTCCTGTAGCGACGGCATCGGGAATGGACAGATTGTCTTCAATAACCACGATCTCAGCTGCGTGAATATGACCTCTTACAAAACTTTCATTCGTTCCACCGGGGTTGACCCCTACACGAACGCCAGCGCGATCGATGGCATCGAGGTCAGTAAAACGTTCTCTGTCTGCCCTCCTGATAAGAGGACACTTTCCGATCGAAAGATAGGGGTCAGATAAAGAGGCGACTTTCTGGCGATCGAGGGTGCGTGTGATTCCCGACATAGCGATGTCATAGCGTCCGTCAAGAAGCCCTTGCTCAAGTCCAGGCCAACTCGTTTGGACGAAGCGAACTTCAACTCCCAAAGACAGACCCAATTGACGCGCAGCGTCGATGTCAAACCCTTCGAATTTTCCATCCGGGCGCCGATAGCTAAACGGGCGGTAGTCGCCGGTAGTGCCAACGAGAATTTCACCCCGCTCTAGAATAGTGTCGAGATGTGAGCTCGGAAGAATGGCGATGAGAGCGGCCAGAGCGAGTGCTTGCATATCAGTTAATTAAAGCCTGGTAGCGGTACGGGGATTCGAACCCCGGTCCCGTGGCTGAGAACCACGTATCCTAACCCCTAGACGATACCGCCACTCCTTTAGATAATAATAAATCCTAATAGACGACAAATGAATAAGGAAAACAACAAACTTCTCACCCGAGAACGTCAAAATTTCGATTGTCACATGAACCAGTGTTTACGAGTTCTGTCTGCTGTGATATTTTTAACAAACTGGGCAGCCCCCAATAGATCAATTGATTAGTTGTAATAACTTTACTTTCCTTTACTCGCAGCAGGAGATATCGATGGAAGCACGAAAGATGTGGACGATTGCCTCGATGATGGTAATAGTGCTGGCAGGAGCATGTGGTGGCAATGGTGGAGACACGGATGTAGCGCCTGCAACGGAAGCCGAAGCACCAGCTGCTATGGCTGTCGATCCGGCCACGGCTGGCAATATCACAGGTATTATCAATCTCGAAGGCACGGCTCCTGAAGCGGAAGTCATCCGCATGAACTCGGACCCCGTGTGCGCGAGCGAACGACCGGACAACCCGATGACAGAGTACTATGTGGTCGGTGATGATGGTTCACTACACAACGTGTTTGTGTATGTGAAGGCGGGACTGGAAGGTCATTCGTTTCCAACTCCGAGCGAACCAGTCATCTTAAACCAAGACGGCTGCACATACCTGCCGCACGTGTTTGGTATCCAAGTGGATCAGCCTTTGCAAGTCATAAACAGCGATCCAACATTGCACAATATTCACGCCACACCCAGTTTGAATGATGAATTCAACACCGGTCAACCGATCGAGGGTATGACGTTTGAAACTGAATTTACCGAAGTCGAGGTGATGGTACCTTTCAAGTGTGACGTGCATGGCTGGATGAACTCCTATGTCGGCGTACTCGATCACCCCTACTACTCAGTGAGTGGAGATGGTGGCGCATTCAGTCTTAATACGCTTCCACCTGGAGACTACGTGATCGAAGCCTGGCATGAAATGCTGGGCGCGCAAACACAGAACATAACAATTGCCGAAGGTGAAACAGCAGAAATTAGTTTCACTTTCACGGTCAGCTAGCAACAGCACAATTATTGCGGATGGGCGGCCAGTATGCCTGCCCATCCGCAGCATCACAATTCATCCGGCCGCATGATCTGGCTTCATCGCTTTACCATCATTCTCGCTAGTTCAACACTACTCCTGCTAGTGGTCGGCGGTTTAGTTACAAGCACGGAATCAGGCTTGGCCGTGCCTGACTGGCCAAACACATACGGATACTTCATGTTTAGCTTCCCTCTCTCACAAATGGTAGGAGGAATTTTCTACGAGCATGGACATCGTCTTATCGCCAGTATGGTCGGTTTCCTGACAATTATTTTGGCCGGCTGGATCTGGTTCGTGGACCCACGTCGATGGATGCGTCGGCTCGGAGTCATCGCGCTGGTCACAGTTATTGTGCAGGGAACTCTTGGCGGTATTACAGTGCTCTATTATCTTCCCGCGCCAATCTCGATCGCCCACGCTGGACTTGCCGAAATCTTCTTCTGTCTAACAGTATCCATAGCGCTGTTCACCTCCTCAGGGTGGCTTACTGGGTACTCAGACCCTGGTCGTCAACACTCGCCGGTACATAAAGATCTGGCCTTAGGTCGCCTTACGGTGATCACGACGGCACTCATCTATCTGCAAATTCTTATCGGAGCTGCAATGCGTCATACCGGCGCAGGACTCGCTATCCCAGATTTTCCACTGGCCTTCGGACAACTAATTCCACCGAGCTGGAGTTGGGAGATTGGGGTTCATTTCACTCATCGCGTAGGTGCTCTCTTCGTAGTCTTCGCAGTGATGGCTACCGCTTTGCATGTCTTGGTGCATCATCGAAACAAGAAGGAGTTGATCCAACCAGCAGGATTCCTCATTCTCTTAGTTATTGTACAGTTCACGTTAGGGGCTCTCACTGTATTGAGCGGAAAACACGTGGGGATCAACACGAGCCACCTGGGTGTCGGAGCGCTACTATTCGTTACGAGCGTAGTCTTAACACTACGCGTCAACCATACTCGGCTAACCATGACTTCGACACCGGAAACTGGCGGGTTCGCTGCCACCTCAACGACGGCGTCATCCCACTCGTCACTAGGGGCTAATCGATGAAGACTGGCGTGGTCATACTAGCAGCGCCACGCAGTCGTTTCATGGACTACATTGCGCTGACAAAACCTCGGCTCAATTCGCTCGTTATTATGACGACGGGGGTAGCCTACTATCTAGGTTCTCGTGGAACATTTGAATTGATTGGCTTTGTTAATACTCTACTAGGAACGGCCCTAGTAGCCGGTGGTGCAGCGGCCCTCAATCAAGTCGCCGAATGGGAGCCAGACGGCCTGATGGAACGAACGCGTTTGCGACCAATACCTGATAAGCGTTTAGAATCGCGGGAAGGTCGTTTATTAGGTGTAGTCCTTGCGGGAACTGGGTTGCTGGTCCTGCTTCTTGGTACGCCCCTAGTGGCCACCGTTCTAGCCTTGGCCACCCTAGTGATCTATGTGGTGATTTACACACCGCTCAAACAACGCACTTCCTGGGCGATTGCCATCGGGGCAATACCAGGCGCTCTACCTGCAGCGTTAGGATGGGCGGCC